>CAMODR010000241.1 GCA_946611495.1 uncultured Methanobrevibacter sp.
AGTTTTTTTATTAAATGTGTTGTTTTTATTCTTTTTTTAGTTTTTTAGTTTTTTTATTAAATGTGTTGTTTTTATTCTTTTTTTAGTTTTTTAGTTTTTTTTAATTATTCTATTTTTCTTTGAATTATTGTTTTATTTTGACTTAAAAATCTATTTATTTATCACTTTTTTCACTTATAATTTAAATAATATGAAAATTAAACTTAATGTATTGAATAAAAACTTGGTTAAGTTAATAAACTTTTGATAAATTTTTATATTAACTTGTGTTTTAAGATTTAATAATCTAAATATGGGGTAAAAATGTTAGATATTTTCACTATTTTAAATCAAATTGACAGTATAATGTATTACCCTATCCTTATTATTGTTATGGCACTTGCCGGATTGTATTTTACAATAAAAACAAGAGGGGTGCAGATTAGATTATTTGGAGAGTCTATTAAGATACTTTTAGAGCCCCCTACTGACAATTCCAATGTCTCTTCTTTGCAGGCAATGTTAGTGTCTACAGCTTCAAGGGTAGGGACAGGTAATATTATAGGTGTATCAACTGCAATATGTCTTGGAGGCCCTGGGGCTTGCTTCTGGATGTGGATAATGTGTATTATTGGAGCATCTTCTGCATTTGTTGAAAGTACATTGGCACAGATTTACAAAAGAAAAGGTGCCGATGGCCAGGCATTTGGTGGTCCTGCATATTACATTGAAGAGGCTTTGCATAAGCACAAATTAGCTTTATTATTTTGTATATGCTTAATTGCCACTTATGGTTTGGGATTCAACCTTTTATGCTCTTATAATTTGCAGTCAACATTTATCGATTATTCTTTCTATGATCCCACTATGACTCCTCTTATTGTAGGTGCTTTGCTAGCTCTTTTTACTGCGTATTGTTTATTTGGTGGAGGAAAAAGAATTGTAAAGATGACAAGTACAATTGTTCCATTAATGGGTGTTTCATATGTGATAATTTGTTTAATAGTAATTCTAATGAATCTTTTCTATATTCCATCAATGTTCATGCTGATTTTCCAGAATGCATTTGACTTCCAATCCATTGCTGGAGGAGTTGCAGGGTCATGTATGATTTATGGTATTAAAAGAGGATTGTACTCAAATGAGGCAGGTGTAGGTTCAGCTCCGAATGCTTCAGCTTCTGCAATGGTTTCACATCCTGCAAAACAAGGTTTGGCTCAAACATTATCTGTATATATAGACACTTTGCTTTTATGTACAGCTACTGCATTGATGTGCTTATCAACTGGTGTTGCAAGAAATGCGGCGGTTTCAGGCGCTCCATATGTACAAAATGCGATTTTCAGTGTTTTTGGCCCAATAGGTCCTATCTTCATTACAGTTGCAATGGTTTTATTTGCATCAACAACATTGATAGGAAACCTTTATTATGTGGATAATGCATTAATATTCTTGAACAATAAGAAAAAGCCTTCCAAAAGGTTTATGAATGTCTTTTATGTCTTATGCTCATTGGTTATTTTTGTTGGTGCAATCATTCCAATGGATACTGCTTGGGCTATGGCAGACATTACAATGGGTGCTATGACTTTAATAAACTTGCCTGTTTGTGTGATGCTCTCAAAAGTTGCAATTGACTGCTTGAGGGATTATGAAAAGCAGAAAAAATCGGGTCAAGACCCTATATTCAAGGCAAGTTCCATTGGACTGAATGAAGCCGAAATAGACTTTTGGAAATGAATTTGCTGAATCTTGTAAATCATTTTTAAATTATAAATTTCCTTTTCTTTTACTTTTTTTAGTTATTTTCAAATTACATATCTCTTTAAATAGTATAAGAAATATAAATTTCATTATATACGAATAATTTTATTAATTTGAAATTTATTTTATTTTTCAATTTTTAGAAGGGATTTTATTAATTTGAAATTTATTTTTATTTTTCAATTTTTAGAAGGGATTTTATTAATTTGAAATTTATTTTTATTTTTCAATTATTAAAGGATTTATTAATTATTTTTGGAGATTAAGAATGAAGGATATTTTTGATGAATGCCAGTTTGGCGAGTTTAAATTAAAGAGTAGAGTTATCAGGACTGGCGGATGGGAAAGAGATACTGAAGATGGCGGATTCATAAAGCCTGAAGTCTTTGACAGATACGAAAGATTAGCTAAAAATGAAGTTGGATTGATTGTATCTGAAATGTTTGCACTTGATCATAAGGATAGATTCTATCCATATTGTCAAAATATGAATTATAAGGGTTTCATTAAGGATTATAAGGAAATAACTGACCTTGTTCATAGCGAAGACGTTCCTATTTTAGGCCAACTTGCATTTTTCTTCTTTGACGATGGTGAAAATCAAAAGGCAGAGCCTAATGACATAACACTTGAAGGAATAAGAAAGCTTCAGGCAGAAGTGGTTATGGCTGCTAAGAAATTTTCTTTTGCAGGATTCGATGGAATCCAAATCAATATGGCTCATAACTTTTATCTAGCTCGTTTTATCAATCCTTACTTTAATCAAAGAACAGATGATTATGGGGGAAGCACAGAAAAAAGATTAAAGATTGTTATAGAAATCATCAAGCTCATAAAAAAGATGGTAGGTTGCCATGTAAGCTTTAGAATCAATGCAGTAGATGGAAGAAATGGTGGTATGACTCTTGATGAAAGCTATAAAATTGCTAAGATCCTTGCAGAAAACGGTGCAGACAGTGTGCAGATTACAGCAAGAACAAAATCCTTTAAGTTTGGTGAAGATGGAGATCATGCATTCTTGTCATATACAGATAAATTAGCTAAGGAATTGGATATTCCAGTCATATTAGGTGGTACATTAAGGGATATGAAAACAATGAATCATATTATTAATGAAACTGATATTGAATTCTTATCTCTTGCAAAGCCGTTTGTGGCTCAACAAGACTTCTTAAGTGAATGGAAAGCAAATGGCGATGGAGTTTCCAGATGTCAAGGATGTAATAATTGTTATTCTAAAAAGGACAGCAAATGTTACAAGTTTGAAAACTAATTTTTTTATTTTTTTTTAAATTGTACTATATTTTTTCTTTATTTTTTATTTTTTCTTATTTTT
>CAMODR010000242.1 GCA_946611495.1 uncultured Methanobrevibacter sp.
AAATAGAAATAGAAATTAAAAAAAATAGAAAAATAAAATTTAAAAATTTAAATAAAAAAGAATTAAGGCTGACAAACCTTACAAGGCTCATAACCTTGACTAATTGCATCAGAGCGACTATTAAATGTCACCCTATTCTTATCAGAGATCTTCTTTCCCCATCTGCAATCAGAAAAATGGAATTTATGAGTATTAGCACTTCCTACATATGCAGCAGAACTAGTTGAGGAAGATGTGAAACTGCTTGATGAATAAGAGCCTCCACTATTTGAAGAGCTGCTGCTTGAAGTGTAGGATGAACTTGTAGTGGAACCGGAAGACCAGTCATATGGATAAAACTCACTTGGAGGAATATACATGACTTCAGCAAGGTTTTCCTTTAAAAGCATTTCATTTAAGTTCTTGCCGTCTACAATAACTACCGCCAAAGTTCTTCCATATTTGTCATTTCTCTTAGAGTCATCAACATCAAGGCTTACTTCCTTATCTAAACATAACTTTTGGACAAAACGTTTAGAGCATATATAACCTTCAACACCACGTTCTGGAGTATTTACCCCAACAAAACGCACTCTTCCAACGCCTTCAACATCAATAGTGTCTCCATCTACAACATAAGTACATTTTCCCCTTAATTCACTATGACAGCTTGTGTCATTGAACTTGTTTAGTATATCACTGTTTGATTGGCTTGAATATTTTGAAAATGGAATATTATGAGAAAATCCTGTTCCTGTGTAAGCATAAGTAGCAGAGACTATACTGAATGATAAAATTAGAATCAAAAGCAAAACTAGGTATCTTTTATCAAATTTCATAATTTTCCCCCTTTGAATATTATTTATTATAATATAAAATTTAAACTTATAAATACTTTTGCTTTTAAAAAACTAATAATAATTATAATAATATTTTCAAAATATTATAAAAAATAATTTCAATTATAAGATTTACTAAAAGACTCTTACAATACCATCAACCTTATCAAAATCAGAATCAAAACTATAAATACGGGTTATATTTAGTTTTCTCATCAGATAAACTGCAAAACAATCCGCTAAAGAGAGGGACTTATATTTTATGACACAATCCATGCTTTTAGATATCTCTTCTTGATTCGGATAGTACACTTTAAAATCATCACATAGAACCTCAAATAAAAGTTTTGATAATTCAGGCCCTTTTCTTGAATTAACTGTTGTAACAGCTTCAGAGAGCATCAATAAGGGAATCAACTTTTTTTCTTTAGATATATCCTCGAATAATTCCTTAGCACGATTATGATTTTTATCCCGATCATTTATTAAAGCAATGATATAACTGCTATCAACGAGAATCATAATTTTTCTCCCATACCTGCCTTTTCAGTATCTAAAACTGAATCCATATTTTCATCACTTATTATTCCAATTATATCTTTTAAAGATTTTTTCTTCTTCACTTTAATCACAACTTCATTATCTTGATTAATCAGCCATTCTACTTTATCATTTTCACTAATCCCTAACTCTTTTCTAATTTCAGAGGGAATAGTGATTTTAAACCCCTTACTTATCTTTGTCTCCACCATAAAAACACCAATATATAATATATATAATGTTTTATAGTAACTAATTTATAAAAGTAACTATATTTAAAAAGAATTATATAAAAAAAAGAACTAAATTTAAAAATTACTAAATAAAAATATTATTAAAAAAAAGATATTAAAAAACTAGAGATAAACAATTTTTAAAATGAATGTGAAAAACATGAAAACTCTTTCTTAAACTAAATATCAACAATTTTATTAAAATTGAAAAACATAAATAATATCACAAGATTATGGAGATTCAATATGAAAATGCCTGAAAGTATAAATACAATCATGTTTGCACCTTGCGGCATGAACTGCAAACTTTGCATAAAACATGTCTCTGGATCCAATCCATGTCCTGGCTGCCTAATAGACAGTCCTAATAAGACTAAAAATGCACTTAAATGCAAAATCAAAAAGTGTCTTGAGACTAAAAGAGTAAAATACTGTGGCAGATGTAGTGAATTCCCATGTAAACTCATTAAAAAACAAGATAAAAATTATAAAAAAAGATATGATTTCTCTACACTTAACAATGCAAAAAGAATTACTTATACAGGAATCAACAAGATT
This sequence comes from uncultured Methanobrevibacter sp., assembly GCA_946611495.1. GTDB lineage: Archaea > Methanobacteriota > Methanobacteria > Methanobacteriales > Methanobacteriaceae > Methanobrevibacter. The sequence continues at coordinate 2,150 of CAMODR010000242.1, forward strand.
ATGCTTGAAGACAAAATGAATTGGGAATGTTCTAGTTGTGGAGGCATAATAAGCATTCAAGAGCATTGTTGCAGCGAATGTGGATTAAAAAAGGAAGAATGATTATCTAAAGATTACCAATTCCTTTTTTGGAAATATTAAAAATGAAAAATGAGTTTAAAAGAATTAAAAATAATATATGATTAATAAAAACAATAATTGTAAATCTTTAAAAGAATTAAAAAAAATTAAACGATTTACAATAACAAATAATTAGTTAATTTTGAAAAATAATAACAAACTTTAAATTATATAAAAATTATATCAATATCTAAATTATAAGTAAAAATAGAGAAATATATTATAAGATTGTGATAAAATGGAACCTATTAAATGTCCAAAATGTGGAAAAATAAATGATGGCAGTCTTGATTTTTGCATATATTGCGGATCTTTCTTTGAAGACCCAAATAAAGAAGAGCAAGACGATAATATCTTCTTTATTACTCCAAGCACAAACGATGGAAAACGAGGAAAAAAACAAGCTGTTAGATTAAGTCCAATGCCTGAACATTTAGCTAATAAAACTCCTAGCTATAAAAAGAAAAACCATAGGCTTGCAATTATATTAGGATATGTCTTTGCAATATTAGGAGGGCTTATTGGATTTGTTTTTGCTATTTATCTAATCACAAGAAAAGACCCTGTAGCTAAAAGACATGGGCTCATTCAATTAGTCATACTAATACTTGAGTATGCAATGATGGCTTATATGTTTATGACTGGACAAATAGACATTAACTTGCTTTTAAATCCTTTTAATATGACTCAAATGAATAATATGTCCCAGTTATATAATTCAAGCCAAATGAATATGACTGGATCTAATAATCTTTCAAGTTTATTTGGATTTTAAATAAACTTGTCTTTTTTTCTTTTTTTA
>CAMODR010000243.1 GCA_946611495.1 uncultured Methanobrevibacter sp.
TTCTTGTAGTTGCTTTTGTCACCCTTGAAGGTAACCTTGTACTTGTAGGTCTTTTTGACTTTAGGAAGTTTGACCTTGAAAGTAGCTACTCCCTTCTTATTGGTCTTAGCTTTGTAGGTCTTCCTGTTTATTTTAATATAAACAGTTTTCTTGGCTAAAGCTTTCTTATAATTGGTTTTCAAGGTTATCTTGATCTTTGCTTTTCTCGCTTTTGACTTTTTAATCTCTTTTGTGGCATTTGAAAACTTGAGATGGCATTTGGTTATGCTGAATGTTTTGCTCTTTGCAAAGCTTTTATAATACTTGTTTCCATAGTATTTGACCTTGATTGTGTAGTTTCCAATAGCCAGCTTCTTTCCAATTGAATAAGTAAGCTTGCCGTTTTTATTAACAGTTACCTTGTAGGTTTTTATGGTTTTCTTGTTCTGCTTGATGGTGATTACTGCCTTTCCGCTCATATCGATATCGTTTATCTTGTTTTCCTTGAGATTAAGTTTCACAATGCATTTTTGTCCTTTTGTATTGTTTTTTACTGATATGGACATATATTCAACAGGAATCTTGTTTGATGAATCATATACAATGAATTTCTTATATGCGGTGACAGTTTCTGTTGGATTATGATAAGTATCTCCAAGATATTTGACTTTTATGGCATATTTTCCGGCTGCAAGATCTTTTCCAACTTTGATAATGGCCTCTCCGTATTCACTTACAGTTGTGGAATAGCTTTTTGTGGCATTAGAGTTTGTCAATGTGACGGTCACATTTCCTGTAATGTTTAAATCATCAACTCCTGTGTAAACATAGATGTATATGTCTCCATCGATTCCTAAAAAGGTATCGCTTGGAAATATATCGTATTTGTCTATGCTTGTGACGGCCTTATTGCTTTCAGATATTATGTGAAGCTTGTTTTTAAATGTGAATGTCTGTGCATTGTAGTACTTGTTTTCAGGTATTTCAATGATTACGCTATAATTTCCAGACTTCAGTTTGCTTCCTAGGTTGAAGTAGATGCCGTCCTCTTCATATGCTCCAGCTGGAATGTTTATCTTGTATGTATTTTCTCCAACTTTTACAGTAACATTTTTTATAGCATGGGACAATACGGATTCTTCTGTATAATAGTTAGCCTTGTCTAGAAGACATATTTCTATTGTGGCATTGCTACCTTCCTTGTACTGTCCTCCATAAACACGGGCATAAATGTTTTTCTTGCTGCTTGCTGATAGGATATCGCTTTCTGTAGCAATTGATTCTCCTCCAGTGGATTCAAGTTCAATCTCTGATGAGTCTGAATCAGGATAATTCTGGTTACCGTTTAAGCTTGAATCAGCAGACTCCAAACTGTTGCTTATAGTGTCAGATGACTCTGAGTTGACGCTTATTGAATCATCATCAATGTTGGAAGAGATTGTTTGATTGTCATTATCTTCACTTGCAGATGCAATTGATACTGATAAGGTCAGCACAAGTACTAAAAGCAGTGATAATAATATTTTTCTCTTTGAATTCATCTTCCTTTCTCCTTTAATAAATAATTTTTTTTATTGTTAATAATCTTTATAATTTAATTATTAATAAATATTTATTTTTTAATTTTAGAAAGAAGGAGATTATTTTATCAAACACAAACTCCTTTATTAGTGGATAATATTATCCCTTCCATTTATGGAATTGTTTTCAAAGAAACAATTTTTAAGAGTTAAATTAATATTTTCATCTGTAACAATTCCCTCTCTATTTACTATATTTTTTTATTATCTTTTTATATGATAAAAAACAATATTTTGTTTAATGAATGTATTTATTTGTGAAAGGTGGAAGTATGTATTATAAAATGTATTATGAAATGATGGAGCAGCCTGATGCTATTAGACGGACTTTTGATAACGAACTTGAAAAAATGGAGAAAGTTTCTAAAATAGTCGAGTCTTGCAACAGCATTTATTTGATTGGCTGCGGCAGTTCAATTTCAACCTGTTATTCTGTCAGAGATGCATTGAGGGCTGTCAGTAATTTACCTATTACTGTATTTACAGGTTATGAATTTACCTACAACAAGAAACTTCTCAGGGATGAAAATTCAATTGTCATAGCAACATCACAATCTGGTGAAACTGCAGATACATTAGCGGCTTTAAGGAAAGCCAAGGAATATAATATCAAAACGGTTTCCATTACCAACGAGCCTCAAAGCAGCATGGCAAAGGAGGCTGATTATCCTATTGTTACACTGGGACATACTGAGACAGCTATTTTAGGCACTAAAACTTATATCACCCAACTTGCATGTCTTTATCAAATTTTATTCCTGGCTTCAGACTATGAGAGAAAGGATGAAATTTTAAATCAACTGACTCAAATTCCTGATATAATCGAGAATCTTTTAAAAACAACTGAAGAGGATAACAAGAAACTTGCAAATGATTTAAAGGATGAAGATGTCTTTTATTGTCTTGGAAGTGGCGTGAATTTTGGGCTTGCTTATAAATTAGCCATGACAATGCTTATGGAAGGGGCTATAAAGCATGCTTGTCCACTCTATTCAGCAGAGTATCGTCATGGCCTTATAGAAAGAGCAGAAGAGGATGTTCCATTAATATTCCTTGATGCCGATCAGGCATCTGATGAGATTACAAAAAGAGCATATGACAATGCCAATGAGATAAAAGCCAGGACTATTCTATTCAAGCTCAGCGATTATGCTGATGTAAATAAGTTGCTTGCTCCTTTTGTCCTTGTGATTCCTTTGGAATGGTTTGTTTACTATTTGGCTCATTTCAATGGTGAGGACCCTGGAAGCACAAGACATATTGGAAAAGTGAGATATTAATTTATAATGTCTTAATAATTAGGATATTATCTTTTTATAAGAGCTTTTTTTTATTTTTAATTTTTATCTCTTATTTTAAAAATTATTATATTAAATATATAAATAGAATTTAAAAAAAGTGAGAAGCAAGGCTTCTCAATAATTACAGGTAAAATAAATATTTTAACAACCGATTTGATACAATTCAAATCCTTCTTCCCTCAGGCTTGAATCATAAATATT
>CAMODR010000244.1 GCA_946611495.1 uncultured Methanobrevibacter sp.
TTGATTAAATAAACATCTGCATATAAATTATAATAGCTGGGAGAATCAAAACACCCATCAAATGAGATTTGCTGACTCCCAAATAATGAGGCAATAAACCCATTGCAGTCGATGTTACTAAAGCAAGAGTGAGATATAAAATAGGCCCTTCATAGATTATGGCAAAAACATAAAGGATAACTATCATTAGAATGATTACTGCTAATGAAAGCTTCTTATAATCAACTCCCTGCATCAGATTTGAAAAACCGTCTCCCAACTTTAAGCAAATTATCAAAGATATTGAAACTGCAATTAAGGATGCGAAAGTGAATATCATCAAATGAGATAATGTAAATTCTGAAATCAAATAAGACATATAAACTGCAATACCACTACGTGGATTTCCAATGAGATAAATAGCAATTAGAGAAAATAATGTATCTGACGTATTCAATCCACTGTTTGCAAGTAGAAAATTTTTGGTATCATCTCCATCAGCACTTGTTCCACATGCCCCTTGAGCAATAATGCTTCCTTGAGCAGGTCCAAAACCTGGCAAAAATCCTAAAATAGCTCCTGCAGTACCGCCTGCAAAGATGCTTTTTATAGTATCCCTATCAATGACAAAATCATAGAATTTATTTTGATGGGGAATTGAAGAGCTATCGTTTAGGCTAAATAAGATTGTGCTGATTCCAAACAAGCCACTGAAAGTGCACATCAAGGAGATTCCTGAAGATATAGGAGTTTGAAGCATTATCCAACCTAAAATCCCAGACAATACAAATAGCAGCATAGACCAGATAAATGCAAGTCTGCCTGAACTTAGCTTATGTATCATCAATACAGAAACTACAGTCAGTATCATCCAAGTGTAAGGCTTAGATAGATCCTGCAGGAAAGGAAGAACCACAGCAAAAATAGGCAACATTAAAATCACTACTATAATTGCACCAAAACCTCCTACAGAAACTATCCTAATGGCTTCTTTAGACCTTCCTTCCAAAACCATTCTATGTCCTGGAAGAATTGAACTTGCAGTTCCCTCTTCAGGAACCCCAAGAAGCATTGACGGAACAAACTCGATTAATGCATGAGCAATGCTCATTGCAACCATTACAATACAGAGAAACTCTGGAGATAAAAAACTAAGCAAAAATCCAGATGATGCAAACATAATGGCTCCTGCAGTGTTAACATGAATTCCAGGAACCATTCCTGTACAGGTTCCTATTGCAATTCCTATAAAACAAGCCACTAATAGATCAATCATGTTTTTACCTTATTTAATTATCACAAACATTAATGGAGGTAGGGGATAAAAAAAATTCTTTTTCACATTACCTCACTCGGATTTTAAAGACATAATCGATAAAAATAGGAGGTGATATAATAGAATTCTTTAAAACCAATTGCTCCTTAAAGCAGTTCCAATACAATAAATTGTTTAGACTTCTTTATATATAAAAATAACCTTAGTATGATAAGTAATAATTGATTAGAGATTATAAAATTGATTTAAGATAAAAATAATGATTTATAATTGTTAAATTATTTTAATATGAAATAAAAAATCAACATTGCAAAAATAGTTTAAGATTGAAAAAAATATCTAAAATTGATAAAATATTTTAATATTGAAAAAAAATTGACTTAAAATAGTAAAATTGATTTAAAAAAGAGTTAAAAAGAAAAAGTGTAAAGGCCATGCAAGCATAGCCCTACAAAAATTTTGGTCAAGGTTTTTGAGCCGAAGGCTCAAAAAGCTTGAATTAATCATCTAAAATAACAGCAGGTTTAATTAAGTCACGTGGTTTGTCTCTCATTAAAATCATAGCTTCTTCGATGTCATCAAATTTATCGAATTTGTGGGTGATTAATTTGGATGAGTCGAAACGGCCATATTCAACAAGATTTGCTAATTTTTCCATTCTTGCACGTCCACCAGGACATACTCCACCACGAATAGTCTTGTCAGCAAGTCCTTGACCCCATGAAAGACCGTCGATAGGAATGGTTTCAATACCGTCATAGTGTAATACGTTACCAATAATACCACCGACTTTAAGAACAGATAAAGCTTCAGAGAGAGTGTCTTTGCCTCCTCCACCAATTACAACTTTGTCTACTCCTTTTCCATCAGTCAAGTCCATGATTTGATCTACAGTGTTACCGTTGTGATAATCTACAATATCATGTGCACCATATTCTTTAGCTACTTTAATAGCTGCTGGACGGCTTCCTACAGCAATAAGGTGAGAAGCACCCATAATTTGTGCACCAGCTAATGACATAAGACCTACAGGACCGATACCGAAACAAGCTACTGTATCACCAGGTTTAATTTCTGCAAGTTCTGCAGCATAGAAACCAGTAGTCATCATGTCTGAAATCATTACAGCTTGTTCTAAGCTTACATGTTCAGGCAAGTGTGCCAAGTTAGCGTCAGCTTGGTTTACATGGAATTGTTCTGCAAATACTCCGTGTTTGAAGGTTACAAAACTCATACCGGTACCCATACCGTAACAGTGTTGTGAGAATCCTTGTTCTGCAGGTACAGTTAACCAGTCAGGAGTAATAGCAGGTACGATAACACGGTCTCCAGGTTTGAAGTCTTTTACTTTGTCTCCTACTTTAACAACTTCAGCAGTAGCTTCGTGTCCTACTACACGGTTAGGTGCATCGCTCATGTATGCATGACCCCATACGATGTGTACGTCTGAAGTACATGGTGCCATAGCTAATGGTTTACATATAGCGTCGTATGGTCCACATTCTTCGAGTTCAATGTCTACCCAGCCAAGTACGTCTTGTTCGATTCTTGCCAATCCTCTCATTTTATTATCTCCTAAATAATTTTATAAGAGGTGATCTTTTTCGAAATAAATGAAAATCAATCATCTCTAAATAGTACTTTAGTTAATTTAGTATATAAATCTTTATAAATTAATTGAAAAATTTTCAGAAAAAATCATTAAACCTAGTTAAATATCCATATAACAATAGTTAATAATAAATATTGTTCATATATATTTAAAAAATATGAAAAATATTCAATTATA
>CAMODR010000245.1 GCA_946611495.1 uncultured Methanobrevibacter sp.
TTAAATTAATTAAACTATATATTATTTAAAAAATATAAATATAAACATATGAATTAATTAGATTCAAAAATTCAATATTTTTTCAATTATTTTAATTAACTATTGCGAGGATGTTTATAATGAAAATAGCTATTGTACTTGGAACAAGGCCTGAAATCATTAAGATGGCTTCTGTTATGGATGAGATAGAAAACAGAGGGCATGAACTCTTATTGATTCACACTGGCCAGCATTATGATAAGGAAATGTCTGAGAATTTTTTCATTGACTTGAAATTGCCTACCCCTAATTATAACATTCATGTAGGCTCAGGATCTCATGGAAAGCAAACAGGCAAGATGATGGAAGGAATAGAGGAAGTATTACTCGATGAAAAACCAGACATATTGCTTGTTCAAGGAGATACAAATGCTGTTCTTGCAGGGGCTCTCGTTGCAAGCAAGCTCCACATTCCAGTAGGTCATGTGGAAGCAGGGCTACGTTCATTTGATGAAACTATGCCTGAAGAGATTAACAGACTTGCAGCAGACATCTGCTCTAAATTATACTTTGTTCCAACAGAAGAATCTGCCATTAACCTTGCAATGGAAGGAATCTCCAGGAAAAGAATTTTCATTACAGGAAACACTGTTGTTGATGCTTGCTTTAGAAACCTTGAAATATCAAAATCTAGGAATAAGGACCAATATGATGAGGGCCTTCGGGAGCTTGACATTGACAATATGGAAAATATCCTAACCCTTACAATGCACAGGGCAGAGACTGTAGATGATAAGGAAAGGTTAACCAATATCATAGAAGCCCTTGAAGAGTTAAGTGACATGAACATAATCTTCCCAATACATCCAAGAACCAAAAAGACAATGGAGAACTTTGGCCTATTTGACAGGCTAAACGACCTTGATCATGTACATATCATTAAGCCAGTAGGCTATCTTGACTTCTTGCTCTTGATATCTAAGTCAACTCTTATTTTGACTGATTCAGGTGGCCTTCAAGAGGAAGCAATCACTCTTGATGTTCCTGCATTAACATTAAGATACAATACAGAACGTCCAGAAACTGTAACTGCTGGCGGAAACATTCTTGTAGGTTCCGATAAGGAAGCAATCCTTACAAATGCACGTAAAATCTTGGATGATGAAGAGTTTGCAAATAAGATGAAGTCTGCTAAAAACCCTTATGGTATGGGAAATGCTGCAGAATTGATGATTAAAATAATTGAAGATGCTAAAGAAGCAGACACCCTTAAGATGACTGCTCCTGATGAGGTTATGGCAAGCTTTGTGCGTAAAATGAAAGTCGTTGATGAGGATATCTCTGTAATTGACTTTGAGGAAAATAATAATTCATTGATAAAAATAGCATTTGATGGAGAGGATATCAAGTATCCTCATGATGATTTGAATTTGAATGGATTAACTGTAATTTATGAGGATTATAATAACTGATAAATCATCATGATATAATTGTGATATTAATATAATTTATGTGATAGTATGGACTTAGTAAAAGTAATTGGAGATAAGGAATTCTCAAATGAAGAAGAAGGTGTCTTGAATAGGTTTAAAGAGCTTCAATTAGCTATGATTGAAAAGGACTTTGAAAAGCTAAATGAAATCATCTTAGATAACTATCAATTAACTCATATGAGTGGCAGAAAGCAAAATAAGGAAGATTTCATAGATGAAATTATGAATGGCACTTTGAATTACTATGAATCCATAATCAATTATCCTGAGATAATTATCAATGGAAATCAGGCTATCTTAATAGCTGATGTGACTTTAGATGCTAAGGTTTATGGCGCTAAAGGAAGATGGACTTTAGATACAAAGGCAAATTTTAAAAAAATAGATGGTCAATGGTATTTTGGTGAATGGACTAATTAAATTTATATTTTTCTTATTATTTAGGCGATTTATATGGTTGATTTAAAAGACGTTAATGATGATTCAATATTGGTATTTGAATACTTTACAAGTTCTATTGTTGAGGATTTGTCAATTGTTCCAGAGGCTGTAGAAATAATCAGGTCACTTGTCAGTGATTTGAAGGACGAGGACATTTATGTGCTGCTGTCTAAACAGTTTGAAAACATATTCGATGATTTTGACTTTGATGTAAAGACAATAGTTTTAGAGGATACTTTAGAGGACTTTCTAGAAAAAGAGGCATATATCTTTGATCATGCTATGTTCATTGCTGCAGAAAATGATAATAACTTATATAATCTAACCAAATTGCTTGAATCAAAGAACGTTAAGATTTATGGTTCTGATTCATATGCAGTTAAGCTTGCATCAGATAAATATGAAACCTTTGATTACCTATCTAAAAGAGTGCCTCAGCCAATGACATATAATATTCTTCTTAACAATAAAACCTACTGGAAAAGGGCTATTCAAATATTCTTCGATACAATTAATGGAGATTATGGTGATGGAACAAATGATGGTGCGGTTCCAATCATGCAAAAGCCTAAGGACATTCCGGTATTGGATAATTCCGATAAGGATATTGTCAAGGAAAATAAGTTAATTGCTAAGCCACGTTTTGGAGTGGATTGTGACAACATTAAGATAATCTCCTCTAAAAAGGATATTGATGATTTGGAAGAGATTTATGGCGAAGGATCCAGATTTATCGTTCAGCCATATATTGAAGGGGATGTCTGCAGTGTCTGTCTTATTAGCGATGGAAAGACTGCAATTCCTTTAAGCTTAAATAAGCAGATAGTTGAAATTGGTGAAGATGGTGGAGAATATCTTGGAGGATATGTTCCTTATGAGCATCATTTGAAGGATAAGATATTTGAAGTGGCTAAAAAGGCTTGTGAATTTGTTCCAGGATTAAAAGGATTTATAGGTGTTGATTTTGTAATTGAAGATGATTATATCTATCTTTTGGAAATCAATTCTAGATTCACTACTTCTTATGTAGGCCTTCAAAAAATTATTAACATTAATGTTGCAAAGACAATCATTGATTTAATTGATAAAAAGATAAGTGCTGAAGACATTGGCGAGATATC
>CAMODR010000246.1 GCA_946611495.1 uncultured Methanobrevibacter sp.
AAATTTAAATTAATTATTGGAGATTAAATATGAGATCACATGAAGAGATTGGAAATAAAATAGATGAATTGAATGATAAGATTGCAGGAATAAGAGCTGAAGATGAAGAAAACTTAACAAATGAACTTAAGGTTATTCTTGCAGGTTCAGAATTACAATCAATCATGCTAACAAGCACATTAACCAGCAATGAAAAACAGGTACGTGGTTTACTTGAAAGATTCAATCAAAGAGCAGAAGAATTAAATGAGAAATATGAAGAGGCTTCTGCTGCAAATGATGCAATGGCTAAAAACCAAATCCATGCAATGATATGGACTAATGACATTAGATTAGACACCATCAAATGGGTTCTTGAAGAAGAAGACGTTGGAATTTAATTATTCCAACCACACTTATTTTTAAAAGATAAAAATGGAAGACCTATAAAACACCACCCTCATACATGCCCTAATAAAACAAAAATAAATTACTTATTTTGCAAATCATTAAATCAATTTTTAAGCCTAAAAAACCAATGATAAAAATATTAATATAATATAATACAAATTTAAGAATATTATTTATATGCAAAAATTTATTGCAAAATATAGTAAACTATTTAATTTATATTTAACGAAGGATTAGAATATGAAAAAGATTATTCCATTACTCATTATAGCATTGATACTCATTTGCCCAATTTTTGCTGAAGAGGTCCATGCAACAACTGTATTTCTCACATCAGACAATGTGCTTGGACATGATGAAGATTTTGAAATGCTAAATGATATTAAAAATAAGATTGAATCAAAATCCAATGGCCAAATAACAGTCATAGTAGACGATTCAGCATCAAATCCTGGAGAAGGTGACCGGGTAATGAATGCAGAATGTGACATTGCAGTATCAATAGCTTATGCCTGTGCTGGAAACCTTGTAGATTTAGGAGCATATTCTGCACAGTCAACCAAAAAGATCATTTACGTGAATGCAGGGTCACTTGATTTGACAAACATAAACTTCTTAAGAAGGTCTTATGATGACAACTGGTCCTCTTCAAGCTTCGCATCCCTTCAAAATCCTGGACAATTCTTATATGATTGTGGAATAACCTTATTGCAGCCTGGACAAAAATTCTATAGCCAAACAGATAATGGAAACCTTGATTACAGCAGTTCTGAAATCAATGACTACATTGCAGATGAAGTTATGAAACAGGTCTATTCAGATGGAGTCATCAGAAAATACGATTCTGACTTGATTAACAGACATCAATTAGACCCACAATACTTGGCAGAAGACTCTAAAAAGATTGCAGACAGTTATGGAAGTCCAATGGGAGAATCATACGGTTCTTACACAACCCAACAATTATTATATATGAGCTCCTCCTATTTGGTTGGATATAGCTTAGAGGTTCCTCCATCTTTTGAAGCTCCAGATAATCCTTCAGAATATTCTATGTTTACTAAGAATTCATACACATTCAATGAATATACTGAAATGGCAGACATTGTAGTTGATTATATGAAAGAGCATGGAAAAGCTCCAGATTCCATCAGTTCCAATGGAGCCACTATCGGTTATTATGACTTAGTCTATAACTTCGCCCTATTGACAGAGGACGATAGCGATGCAAGTCATATGAATTTCCCACAAAGTGCAGAGTTCCATAAATATAATTCAAATATCCTATTGGATATCCTTCCAATTGCAATTATTGTAGTGATTATCATTGCAATTGTTCTCATCATTAGAAAAGCAATTAGAAAAGTAAAAAGATGGACCAGAAGACTTAAAAATAGAAATAAAGGCAATGATTATTATAGAAGTCAAACAAACAGATCCAATCCAAGAAAGAGAAGAAACAATAATCAAAATTCTAGAAACACAAGGAGACAGCAAAGCCCTAGAAACACAAGGAAGACAAGAAATAGCAGAACTCCAAGTACAAGGAATAAATCCAATAGAAAATTCCGCAATCGTCTAGATATCGATTCATACAACAATAATCAACGGTCAAATCAACCCAAAAGATTAAATAAAAAACGATAAATAAGAGATAAAGAAAAGAATAATATAAGAAAGAAAGACTTAACTAAATTAATAGAATATCAAACTTAGGTGAATTGGATGACATCTCAAAGCACTAATAAAGAAAATGAAGATATAATTTATAGTTTAAGCAATGACATAGACTATTTAAAAGAAATTCTTGCAAGCAAAATCTTTGAAGAAGAGCATCTTAGCAATTACACTTGTCATGATATTGAAACAGATTATGCATTGAAATTTGGAGTTTATAAATACAAAATAAAAGACTATAAACTTAAAATCAAAAAAACAAAAAGAACAATCGAAATGATTAAAAAAATATCCAATAAACAAAAAATAAACCTATTCAATAAAAAATTAGAAGAGATGGAACCAAATCAAGCAAAAATAAATGAAACCAAAATCAATAAGCCAAAATTAAATATGAAGGAAATTGAAGATCATATTGAAAATGAATTTATGGAAGAACAGCTTGAAGTGGAAGCGGAAACTGCAAAAACCAATATTCTAATTGAAGAGCATAAAGCTAATCTGGACAATAAGCCACCTATTAGAGAGTTAAATCTTTTATTTAAGGAATGCATAAGAAAAATCCATCCAGACTTATTATATAATCCAACAGAATATGAAGAAAACCTGTTCTTTAATTCAAAAGAAGCTTACGAGGATAGGGACTTAGAAGAACTGCAAGCAACACATAATCTCATTCTTCGTCATAAAACAAATGAAATCCCAAAAGATGTTAAGGAATTAGAGAAATTCGTAGAGCATTTAGAAATCCACATAAAACTGGAAGAAAAAGAGATTTCCAATATAGTTAACTCTAAACCATATACTCAACAAAAATTCTTGCTTAATCAGAAAAAAGTGAATGATTATAGGGAAGGATTAGTTAAATCCCTATTAGAGGTTGAAAAAGAGTATATTAGATATAAAAGAGAGTTAAATGACTTAAAGCATTCCCATAACTTAAGTTATAAATTAGATTTAAC
>CAMODR010000247.1 GCA_946611495.1 uncultured Methanobrevibacter sp.
CCACATTTTCAGCCACGGTTTGAGCAAGTGCGGTTCCTAATGCTCCCGCTCCTATGACAGCTACTTTTTCCATATTTTCACCTTTTGTATTTTGAATTATAATTTTTCCAGTTTGTTAATCATGGTTTCAGCCACATGAATATCAAAAGGAGTGGTTATTTTGAAATTGGAAGAATCACCTTCAAATAGGCGGATATCCTCTCCTCTTAAGTGGAATAATGCCATTGCTTCATCTAACAGCTTTATTTCATCATCACTCAAGTCATTATAGATTTCCATAAATCTTTTAATCTTAAATGCTTGAGGGGTTTGAGCCCTCATGAGATTTTTTCTAAGTGGGATTTCATCTAGATTTTTCTTATCTCTTGTTTGGAAAATGACATCGGTGGATGGTATGACAGGACATGATGCTGTATGCTCCTTTGCGAAGTCAATGCTTTTCTGTATTTGTTCAGGACTTACAAAAATTCTAGCTGCATCATGAGTTACCATGATAGAACCTTCTTCTTTATCGGTTTGATCAATTGAGTTTAGAATAGTGTCATTCCTTGTAACTCCACCTTCTATAACAATTATTTTTTCAGTGTTTTCTATGTATTCCTCAATAAGCTCATTTGTCTTGTCAATATACTCTTTAGGTGATGAGACTATTATGCAATCAAATTCTTCCACTTTCAAGAAGGCCTCCACTGAATGAATCAAGATAGGCTTGGTTCCGATTTTATAGAATTGCTTAGGCATTCCAAGACCTAATCTTTCGCCTGTTCCGCCTGCTAAAACTGCCCCATATATCATGTTATCATACTTTTAAAAATATTCTTATATGAATGTTTTTTTTCTACATTTGTCTCCATAATTCATCAAATGCTTCTAAAGGTGCTTTTCCGTTTATTAAAACATCATAAACAAAATTCACAGTTAAGGAGTTGAAATTCATCTCATCACAAATTCTTTTCAATATTTTTGTTGTGTTTTTGCCTTCAAAAAGAACGCCGGAGGCTTTTTCATCAATGACAATTCTTTGACCGTATAGTTTGCCAAGGGTATGATTTCTGCTGACATTTAGAATTGATGCAGTAACCATGTCTCCAAAACCGCAGTAATCATCTACAGTATCCCTTTTTCCACCAAGAATTTCAATCAGGTCTTTACTTTCATTGTAACTCATTGTAAATATGGCAAGTCTTGCATTTGCATTGATTGCCATTCCTTCACACAGCCCTTGTGAAATAGCCAGCACGTTTTTTATGGTTCCGCACCATTCGGTTCCGATGACATCATTGTTTGCATTTACCTTGAATCTCTCTGTAGACAACAATTTTTCAACTATTTCCAGGTCATGTTTGTTGGATCCTGCAATGGTAGTAGCTGAAAAATTATTTTTGGCCATTTCAGATGCAATGTTCGGCCCGGATAACACTATAGGCTGCCTATTTGTTTCCTCTTCAATAATTTCACTCATTCTTTTATTGGTACCTTTTTCCAATCCTTTTGAAGTGTTTACAAAAATGCACTCTTTGGAAACTATTTTATTCAATTTTGAAGTGATTTCTCTCATTATTGAAGATGGAATGCATAAGAATAACACATCAATTGATTTCAAGTCTTCCAATTCATTAACTGCTGAGATGTTTTTGTGCAATTCAGTATTTGGATAATAATGGAAGTTGTATCCGGTATCATTGATATTGTCACAAACTTCTTTCCTTCTTGCATAAAGGTAAATACTATCGCAGTTTGGTGAGATAATTTGCGCCATTGCAGTACCCATAGCTCCCGCACTTACTATTCCTACTTTTAATGTCATGTTTTCACTTACTTGTTTTTTTGAGATAATAGTTTCTTTTTATATGGTTTTTGCTTAGTTGTTTTTTTTGAAATAATGATTTCTTTTTATATGGTTTTCACTCACTTTTTAAAAAAACAATAATTTTTATAAGTCATCGAAATTTTCATTGATCTGCCTTAATTTCATAACATTCTTCTCCAATATCTCAGAGATATTTGGAGCCCTTCTTATTCTAGGCATTCTGTTATGCACGGTTATTGCATCAGGTATTCCCCAAAAGTCCTTATAAATAAGTTTTAAATAGTAATCAGTATCTTTAGGGGCTGGCAACATGGCACCATGGAAGTTGATTCTTTCGAAAGGCAACATCTTGTCGGTTTCGAATGCCATTACATCAATCACTCCTCTTTTACCTGCAGGGCCTTCTATTCCATGTATGAAATGATTTTGTTTTTCGTGAGTAAGATTTAAATTTTTATAAAGGTTTTTATATGCGTCTTTTCTTTCAACACCATGAGTGAGATCCCAATAGAATTTTTTCTTAGCCTCTTCATATTCATCGCTTAGATTTCTTCCATCATAGTCCGCTAAAAAATCATAAGGGAAGACATCCACTCCTGCAAGGCTACGTCCAATTTTACTTTCATCATAGTATAAAACCTGCAGGAAAGCCTCTGGTTTTTTATCATACCAGTCTCTCTTTTTATAAACGACTTTAATGTTTTCTTTAATGCCAATTCTTTCAAATTCCTCTTCGATGACAGCAATGAAATGGTCATAATCGTCTCTTAGCATTCCAATATCCAAATCGTCATCCCATGGAATGAAACCTCCATGACGTACAGCACCTAAAACAAGTCCGCCTTCAATCATCCAGGTAATATCATGCTTTAAGCAAATATTGTCAATTAATTTTAGAAATTCCACAGACAAATCTTGGAAATTTTTAAGTCTTGGAGTAGGTGTCAATTGATAATCAACAAATAAGCTATTTACAAGTTTATTGTTTGATTCATTTATTTTTCTTTGCTTTTCATTTATTTTTTCTTGTTTTTTGATTATTTTTGCATGCTCTTTAGCTGCTATTTTTTCCTGTTTTTTGACTGTTTTTTCTAGTTTTTCTATTCTCTTTTTATTTTGTTCAAATTCATTTCTATAATATTTATAGGAATTGCTTCTCTCTAAAATCTTTTTTGCCAAGTTAGATATTAAAATCATATTATCACGCATAAAT
>CAMODR010000248.1 GCA_946611495.1 uncultured Methanobrevibacter sp.
CGCTTCCTCAATATTGCCTGAGTTTAGCATAGCTATTGCCTTATTATTCCAAATGTATTCATTATCGCTTTCTATTTTTAAAGCCTTATCATAACATTCAATGGATTCTTCGAAACGATCAAGTCTTCCTAAGTTGTCTCCTTTTTTATTTAAAAGATAAACGTCATCAGGGTCGATTTTTAAGGCAGCATTATAACATAAAACTGATTTGTCATATTTTCCACTATCAAATAGGATATCTGCCCTTTGAGTGATCATTTCTTTTTGATCTATCTTTTCCCCTTTCCATTTATTGATGTCTAACTTTTCAAAATGGATTATTTGGAATAAGTCATCATTGGAGATTCTGTTTGGATACATTTTTTTAAATTCCTTTACCATTTCCTTGGAATCTTCGTATCCCTCTTCACGGGCCAGCTCATCATTGTCTTTAAGCTCTTTAAAAGTAATTGTTTCTACATCTGTCACTTCCGCTTCAAAGATTTTCTTTTTTTCTTTTGAGGCAAGGTTCCAGTAACAGTGAAGCCTATCTCCTTTTTTTAAAGGTGTTTTCCATAATTTCCTTATAGTCATTGCTTTTTTATTTGTTATAATATTTATGTTTTGACTTCCAAAGGACATGATTGGCATAAAATCACCTTTAATTTTTTAAAAAAACAGTTTCAAAAAAATCATCATTCAGTTTTTATAATGATTTTTACTAATACATATATTATCTTTAAAAAATTTTATAAACTTATCTATTAAATTCTCTAATTTTCTTTTTCTTGGAAAATTTATTTAATGTTAATTTCTACTATTTGCTTAATTTATCTACGGGTAAATTTTTATTTAGTATTTAAATGCTTTTTTGACCAAATTCTGCTGTTTTCACATTTATGTCTTGATTTGGATGTTTTTCTTTTATTCTTTTACCAATGTCTTCCATTAAATGTGCATTTGGCTCTTCAGATTCCGCAAGATTGTCATCTAAAACGCATCTGTTTCTAAATTGCTGTAATGTGTATAAGTCACAGTCTACCTCATCAGCTATTCTAAACAAGTCCTCTTCAGAGAGTATTGCAGGACAGTATGTTGTTCTGCATTCAAGGATCACATCTTCATATTCCCTTACGATTTTCATGGATTCTTTTACCTTTTCTCCTATGTCTGATTTGATAACTTCCTTATACTTGTCGAATGGAGCTTTAACATCCATTGCTACATAGTCTACCAATCCTAAATCAAGGACTTTTCTTAGTTTTTCAGGATATACTCCACTTGTGTCAAGCTTTGTCTTAAGGCCGATTTCCCTAACGTACTTGAAAATTTCAATTACATCATCTGCTTGAACCAATGGCTCTCCTCCTGAAACCACAACTGCATCCATAAATAATGCTGAATCGTCTATTTTTTCCTTTATTTCCTCTAAGCTGATTTCAGTGCCCTCTTCGAGTATTTCACTATTGCTGCAGTAAGGGCATCTAAGTGGACATTTTGCAAGAAAAATTACAAATGACATGTTTTTAGGGTATTCGATTGATGATGTGACTGTAACGCTGTATTCCATTTTATCCTTCCGTATAATCTTGTTTTAGTAAGGTAAATATATATCTTTCTCTATTTTCTTTGTTTAGTAATGTGTAAACATATTCTCTTTATTAATCTTTTTTAAGGGTTTTTTTAAATTATTCATTTAAAATATCTTTCATGGCTTCAATAAACTTAGCATCCTCTTCTAATGTGCAAATGCTAATTCTTATGTAATATTCATCGATTCCCTTAAATGAAGTGCAGTCCCTTACAATCATTCCTCTTTTCATAAACTCTTTTGTAAGCTCTGCAGCTGTAAATCCTGTATCGTGTATATCAATTAGCATAAAGTTTGAATATGATTTATACACTTTCACTGACTTCATTTTGTTAATTTCATTATATAAGTATTCTCTGCTTTCAATTCCTTTTTTAATGGATTCCTCTATGTATTCCTTATCTTGCATTGTGGTTAATGCAGCTACATAGGAAAGTTTTGTAAGTGAGAAAACAGGCTTGATTCTGTGCATGTATTCGATTATTTCCTTGCTTGAAATTCCATAGCCTATTCTCATTCCAGCAAGTCCAAGAACTTTAGACATTGTTCTGATTATGAAGATATTATCATATTCGTCAAGAAGGTTAACGTTTGTAGTTTCAGAGTATTCAAAGTATGCCTCATCGATTACAACAAGAGCATCACATACTCCTCCTTTAGACTTGTTTGTCTTATTTAGGATAGTTCTGAATTCATCTTGTGAAATTAATGCTCCTGTTGGGTTATTTGGACTGCATAAGAATAGCATCTTTGTTTTTTCATTTATTGCATCAAGTACTGAGTCTAAATCGAGAGTGTTGGTTTCAAGATTCCATCTTGCATAGTGTGGTATTGCTCCATATGGCTTGAATAAGAATTCATAATACATATAGGATGGTAAAGGAACAATGAATTCGTCTCCTTTTTCTATAAATGTCTTTGCTAAAGTGTCAATGAGTTCATCAGCCCCATCTCCACCTACAATTATTTGCTCTGGAGATACATTGGAATACTTTGCAAATTCCTTCTTTAATGCTTCAACATCAGATTCTGGGTATCTGTTGATGTTTTTAAGTTCTGCTTCGATTGCTTCTTTTACTTTTGGAGATGGTCCCCATGGATTTTCATTAGACCCTAATTTGATTATGTCTTCTTTTTTAACACCAAATTCCTGTGCGATTTCTTCTTTTGATCTTCCTGGAACATATGGGTCTAACTCTTCTACTTCTCTACGTACTTGCATGATTTTACCTTCTTTGAATTGATAATATTTGATAAGATTAATTATTCAGATTAATTGAATTAATTTTTTTTAGTTTAGTTGAATTTATTTTTTTTTAAATTAGTTGAATTTATTATTTTTAAAATAGTTGAATTTATTTTTTTAGATACTTGAACTAATTCAAATATGATTTTCATTAGTAATAGTTATATTTTTAATTGTTATTAAAA
>CAMODR010000249.1 GCA_946611495.1 uncultured Methanobrevibacter sp.
ATAGTGATGAGGAGAGTTTGGGGGTTGCAAATACTATAAGATTTAATTAGGTTTTAAAAGACAATTTCAACTTCTTTAAAAAATTGAGAGAAAATTTGTTTTAATTAAGAAATAAGAATAATTGTAATTATCCCCATTCCATTTTAGGGCTTTCCTTACAATTATTTAAATTAAAATATTTCTTCTATCACTATTTGTAAAGAAGAACGAACTTCATTACGCTTTACACGGCCTAGCTTGATTAAATCGACCATGTATTCTCTGATTTCTTCTTCTTGAGAAACCTTGTTACCCTTCTTTAACATCTCCTTGTATTGTTCACTATAGTTTTTTCCAGACTTTGTAATGCTATTCAACTGCAATATAGTTTTAAACATTTCAGAATCTTGAACTATTTCTTTTGCCTTTGCCCTTAACTCATCATCTAATTTTAAATTATTATAATCTATTTTATCTTTAATTAAAACATTAGGCTTTGGACGAACATCAGGATTAACAGAATCCTTAGATTTTGAAGAAACAAAAGGCTTAACAGAATCCTTAGATTTTGAAGAAACAAAAGGCTTAACAGTATTTTTAGGTTTTGAAGAATCTAAAGACTTTATCCGACCATCAAGCTTTAAAGGGGCAGAAGGCTTAGGTATTTCCTTAAGTTCAACGAAATGATCTTCAACAGGCCCCATATTATTATTAAAGTTCATAAAGTCCCTGATTGTTCGTTTAGGAGGTCTTTTCTTATTACCACCACCTATTTTTTTACTAGGGCACTTATTGTAACAACAATTCAAATTGCCGAATTTATCAACTGTTGCGATATCCCCGCAATCAGGACAAACATCTAGAGATTTTATGGAATCAAACTCATTGAAAGATTTGTCTACATAATATCCGCAATCATCACAAACAATATAATACTTATTATTTATTTCAAATAAAGAAAGATTCTTGCTGCATTTAGGACATTGGAAATCAAATTCCTTAATGTAATGCCTGTATTGCCAGAAATATTTTAATGTGTTGATTGTGCCTTTGCCAAAAATATTATATTCCCGATTATTTTTATACTTGAATTTCTTGATTTTGGTTTTTTCTTCTAATTCATTAATATACGGGGATTTGGATTTTCCTTCAAGAGAAGACAGGTAAACTCTGTTTTTAGTTCTAGTTAAAGCAACATAGAACAATCTTCTCTCTTCCCATTTTTGATATTTTGAGTTCTTAAAAGTTACAAAACGCAATAATTCATCATCATCTACCTTACTTGGTATTCCCATGATTTTATTGGAATTGACATCGAGGATAATCACATTATCTGATTCCAATCCTTTAGCGCCATGGAAAGTTTGGTACTCAATTTCCAAATCAAGATTAGAATCAACATTAACGCTAGATAATCTTCCCTTTATGGAGTGTAAATTTTCCTGATATCTTGACAATATCATGACGTTCTTATTATCTTCAGTTTCGGATATATGCCTTAAGATATCATAAACGAGCATGTGTTCAGCAATTGATGATGAATTATGGGTTATCAGATGGATTGGCTGTTCCAAATTCTTATCAGAGTACAACTTTTTATCCACAAGATAGTCATTATGTACAAATTCTCCAGCAGGAACTATTAACTCATTCGCAGCCCGGTAAGTCTTATTAAGCCTAATTACCTCACAGTCAGGAAAATCCTCACTGAATTTAGCGAAGAACTTCACATCACTGCCGTTGAAGCCATATATTGACTGCCAATCATCCCCAACTACAATCAAATTCGCATTTGAATCATCTCTAACTGCCTTGACCAGATTGAAACGGCTTTGTGATATGTCTTGATACTCGTCAACAAAAATATAATCAAAATCAGTATCTTGTACAAAATCAGTTCCCTTCCGGATCATATCAGTGTAATCAATACATTTTTCATTTGTCAAATAGTCCTGATAACTCACATATGTGGATTTAACAAAGTTTAAAAATACTGTTTCCCTGTCATCCTTAGCTGAGCTTAGGAATTCATCAAACTTCTTTAAATGATATCCATGCTCTTTGAAAGCTGATATGAATTTGATGATTTTTTCATCCAATCCAAATATCATTGAATGTTTCAATGCGCTTTGAATCTCACATTCGTTTAATGGTTTAAAATCAACATTCTTTTCATGCAGCTTATCATTTAAAGTTTTAATAAAATCATTATCTAATAAGGAGTTGATAGCAATCATGTCATAATCGCTTGTTTTGCAGAAATGTTTTTTGATTTCCATATGGTCTTTATACTCCTGCCTGTAAGATGCATTTCTTTCAATTGGTTGACCTTTATCATTCACACAATAGTTTTCTATGAAAATGTTGTAATCAGGAAGGAAGAAATCTGATTGAAGCCTGTCGCCCTTATAATCTATTTCAGGATATTCCTCCCTGTAATAGTATTCAATTCCATTTAGGAATAGAAAATCGGCAATTTTTAAATCTATGAATGATTTTACATTTGAATGGGTTGGATTCAAGGTGTCGAACTCTTTTTTATATTCTTTTTTACAGTATACTTTCTTTTCTGCAACACCTCTAGAATCTTCATTAGTAAATGAGGACACATCATTAAATTCATCATAAAAATGAAGCTTTAAATCCTGTAGAAGGGCTATGTCTTTAGAAAATATATTCAAGAACTGTCTGTTAATTACTTCATTAATATAAAATTCAGGATTTCTTGTATACTTACTTACAACATTATATGACTTATCATAGCGTTCTAAAAAACTCAATCCCAGACTATGAAAATTAGCTACCCGGACATTTCCAAATCTGCCCCTTTTATGTGTTCTTATGCCTAAAGAAGTTAATTTGTTATTTAAATCTTCGGTAGATCTTGTTGAAAATGACAAGCATAATATTTTTGACGGCTCAACATTCTTGCGCTCAACAAGGTATTTGACATTAGCCACAATTGTTGTGGTCTTTCCAGTTCCAGCACCTGCAATAATCTGTTTTTCCCTGG
>CAMODR010000250.1 GCA_946611495.1 uncultured Methanobrevibacter sp.
ATCTGTAACGACGGAGACCCTTGGGGATTCCACATTGCACAGGTAATTATTTCCGGAAGTGCAAAATTAGCTCACGTAAATCACGATTTAGCTACTCCAAATGCTAAGTTCATTGGAGTAACTGCAAGTGATATTCAAAATTATGACCTTCCAACTGATCCTCTTAAGGACATTGACGTTTTAAGGCTTAAGGAGCTATCTAAAGACCCAAGGTATCAAACTGATTTCTGGCAAACAGAAATTAAAAAGATGCTTAAGCTTGGTAAAAAAGCAGAACAGCAATCTTTCTCAAAGTATGGGCTTGAGTATGTAGTAGATACTTACTTCCCAGAAAAGTTAGGATTAAATTAAAATTTTAAATTTATGAATTAAGTTGAATGTTTAAAAATTAATTTATGTTATGCTTAATTTTATGAATTAGATCGTCTGTTTAAATATTAATTAACTTATGCTTAATTTTTTGAATTAAGTTGTATGTTTAAAAATTAGTTTTAATAGTCAATTTTAATTGATTAATAGTATGCTTATATTTAATTTTTATTCTTTTGTTTAATTAATTATTTTTTAATTTAATTCATTTTTTCTTTTTTTAATTTTTCTAATTTTTTTCATATTGATTTAATTTTAATTATATTTATTAAATTTTTATTAACCTAATACTTTATATGGCAATACATATAAATTAATTATATGTGTATACCTATAGGGGTATAAATATTCTGGTTGTGTTATTTTGAAACAATGTATGGATTCTGAAAATCTTCATAGAAGATTAAAAAAAATTATAGGTCAATTAAATGCTATTGATCGTATGATTGATGAAGATATTCCTTGTGAAAACATTTTAATGCAAGTTAATGCCACTAAATCTGCATTGCATAAAGTAGGTCACATTATTGTTGAAGGACATGTGAATCATTGTGTAAAAGATGCTATAGACGAAGGAAATACTGATGAAGCTTTAACTGATATCTCTTCAATCTTAGAATATTATTCTCGTTTATAATTTTTAAATTCATATTTTTTTTAGAAATATTTTATACCTATGGGGGTATACCTATATAGTTTTAGGGTTGTATCTTTATGAATTTTAAAGAATTTTTCTTAAGCGATGAAAGTCGTGATGTTCTATTTATAATTATATCAATAATTGCAGTAATTCTAAATTTTTTAGGATTGACTTTAAATGGAATAAGTTTTATTTGGATTGCAATATTATTTTGTGGTTTGCCAATTATTAAAGAAGCTATTATTGGACTTATAACAGAGTTTGATATAAAGGCAGATGTTCTTGTATCAATAGCAATTATATCCTCAATTATTATTGGCGAATTATTTGCTGCAGGTGTTATTGCAATTATTATGGCAATAGGCGGATTTTTGGAAGAGTATACAGTATCAAAAACAAGATCAGGTATAGAGAAATTAGTGGATTTAAGTCCTACAAAGGGTACTTTGATTAAAAATTATAATGAAGCTAATGAAAATGAAATAGAGATTTCAGCAGATTCAATTGATGTTGGAAATATTTTAAAGGTTGTTCCTGGTGAAGTTATTCCTGTAGACGGCATAATTATCTCTGGAGAATCTTCTATAGACCAATCTGTTATGACTGGTGAATCAATCCCTGTTGATAAAGTAATTGGTGATGAAGTGTTCAGTGGAACTATAAATCTTTATGGTTCCTTCGTAATGAAAGCAATTAAAAAAGGGGAAGACAGTTCTCTTCAAAAATTGATCAAACTAGTGGAATCTGCTAATCCTGATAATGCTGAAGTAGTAAAATCTGCAGATAAGTGGGCGACATGGATAGTAATAATTGCATTCTTATGTTCTATAGGCACTTGGATTATTACTGGGGAAATCATCCGTGCAGTAACCATTTTAGTGGTCTTCTGTCCTTGTGCACTAGTTCTTGCAACTCCAACTGCAATAATGGCATCCCTTGCTAACTTGACTAAAGTGGGTATTTTAGTTAAGGAGGGTATTTCCATTGAGAAATTAGCAAAAATAGACCAGATGATTTTTGATAAGACTGGTACTTTAACTTATGGTAAACCAGCACTTAGCAAAATCGTCCCATATTCTAATATCAGTGAAAAAGAATTGATTTTTCTGCTTGCTTCCTTAGAGAGTCCTTCTGAGCATCCTTTAGCAAAAGCGATTAGCAAATATTATAAAGATAATTATAATGATGCTTTAGATAAGGTTTCTGACTTTGAAATTATTGTAGGCAAAGGTGTGAAGGCTAAATTGAATGAAAGCACTTTATGTGCAGGTAATGAAGAATTCTTAAAATCCCTAAACATCAATATGCCTCAAAATTTTATTGAAGAATCTCTAAAAACTGAACTAAATCAGGGGGCATCTGCAATATTTATTGGCAGAAGTGAGAATTTTTTAGGTGCTGTCTTATTGTCTGATGAATTAAGAGAAGATGCTGCAGAAATTATTATTAAATTACGTCATTTAGGCATTGGTTCTTCATTATTAACTGGAGATAATGAAAATGCAGCTAAGCATTTTGCCCATCAAGTGGATATTGTTGATTTGGAGTATGGTTGCTTACCTGAAGATAAGATTTCAAAAATTAGGCAATTCCAGTCTAATGATAAGCGAGTTGCAATGATGGGAGACGGCATTAATGATGCACCATCTTTAAGACAGGCAGATATTGGTATTTCTATGGGAGGTGTAGGCAGTGACATTTCCATTGAAGCATCTGATGTTTGTCTTGTAAGTGATGACATTAAATATATTCCTCATCTTTTTGCTCTATCTAGACAGACAATTAAAACAATTAATAGAGGAATTGCATTTGCTTTAGGCTTAAATATTTTAGCTACTGTTTTAGCTATGTTAGGTATTTTAGGTCCAATTGGAGGTGCTTTTGTTCATAATATTGGGTCTGTTATCGTTATTATTTATTCTTCTCTCCTTTTAAGGTATGAGTATGAATAAATTTTTTATTTTTTTATTT
>CAMODR010000251.1 GCA_946611495.1 uncultured Methanobrevibacter sp.
TAAACAAACTTAAATAAACTAATTAAATAAACAAACTTAATTTAAATTTAATTAACTAATTATTTTTATGGACAAATCCAGTTATTTGTTGATTTTTCTAATTATTAAATTAAGCTATCATAAAGCTCCTTCATTCTTAAGGCATCTTGGTCAATCAAAGGAGTTTCACAAATTATAGTCGCTTTCCAATCATTTTCAATAAGATTTAAAAGAAGATCCTTAATGTAAGGGCCATACTCATCGTCTTCGGCAAGAGTATGATGCTTTTTCTCACCCTTATCCGTGTATTCGATTGTAGTGAAGTGACAGTGAAGCCTTTCAATATCCAAATTATCCTCAAGTTTTGAGAAGATACAATTATAATCTTCTTTCTTATTTAAAATGCCTCTTCCCCTTGCATGAACATGGGCAAAATCTATTGTAGGTTCAAAATGATCAAAACTAGCGCACATTTCAATTATCTCATCAATATTACCTAATTGAGAACGTTTTCCTGTGGTTTCAGGAGCAAATGTAAAGTCTTCTATTCCTTCCTCTTCACATCTTAAAAGAAGCTTAGTGTATGTTTCCTTTGCCAAATCCATACAGACTTCCGGTTTTCTGCCAGAATAGAATCCTGGATGGAAAACAAGCCTATAAGCACCCATAAATTCTCCCACTTGTGCAGATTGAACTAGTCTCTCTATTGTAGCATCGATCTTTTCTTCCTCTTTGGAGCAAACATTTACATAATAAGGGCAATGCATAGACATTAATACCCCATTTCTCTCTGCAGACTCTCTAAGCTTAAGTGCTGAGGATTCTCCTATTCTTACCCCATAAGTTGATTGATATTCAAATGCATATAATCCTTTAGGGCCTAAAAACTCTGGAGAATCAATAGCCTTTCCTTTAAAATCAATTGGTTTACCTGCTGGACCAAAAATAACCTTATCTTTCATAATCTCACTATAAAATCATATATAAATATTTAGAATGATTAATAATTGATATAAATACTTAATCATGGATATCAAATTAATTAAAATTAACACTCTGAAAATTTGAAAACATCATATAAGCGATTAAAAAAATTTAAAAAATATATTTAAAAAAATCTTAAAAATAAAATAAATAAAATAAAAAAAGAAAAAATAGATAAATTAAAGAATTATCTATTCAATTATAAAATACCCATCGCTTTATTGGTTTTTGCAATGGATTTTTCATTATCAGATTCCATTTCAAGCATTGCACGAATAGCATCTACGTTTTCAGGAACAACATCAGATTCTTGGTGTACCGCTTGCATATAGAATAATTCATTGCCCACTACATTAATGGATTCTTTCCATACTGGAATCTCATACAAGTCATTTCTGCTTCTTCCTAAATCCTTAGCATATTCCATAAGTTCTGCAGTGGAACCTAATCCTGCTGCAGCTTCAACAACCATTACTCTGGAACGTTTTTCTAAAACATCAATAACTTCATCATTAGTTACTTCATTATTGATTTCAACCATTAGGTTGTGTTGGTGCATCAAAGTGGTAGGAACAAGCAAAGCCATTGTAGTAACATCAATGCCTTTCATAACGGTTTTTACATCAGGACCGTGGTGAGAAGGCACTTTTGGAGGGTTAGGTACAATTGCGTTAATAGGACCTTTTTTGACTTCAGATGGGTCAGATCCTCTTCTTACCATTACTGCACGAACTTTCTTAATGTCAACTAATGGATTGAGAGTATGTAAGGTACGGGTTAAACCAGTAGTGTTACAGGATACAACTCTTGCATAATCTGCACCATATGAGTCATCATAGTTAGAGAATGAGTTAAATGATAATCCAGTTAATTCATGGTCTTCTCCACCTTGGTAAATCGCTTTTACACCAGCTTTCTTATACATTTCAAGGTTTTGAGGTCCAATATTTCCAGGAGTACAGTCTACAACGATATCTGCTTCTTGCACCATATCTTCAACAGTACCTGCAATCTCAATTCCTGCTTCTTTAAATAAGTGTTCCCTTTCAGGAATTCCTATGTATAAAGGATATCCTTTTTCTTCAACAGCAGTTCTTGCTTCAAAGTTTGGTCTGGTTTTACTTACACCAATAACTTTCATATCATCTTGAGCAGCTACAGCATCAGCCACTCTTTTACCAATAGTTCCAAATCCATTTATAGCTACAGATTTCATTTTCTAAACATCCTTAATATAAAATTTTAAACCACATTTATTAAAATTCATATAAATTTATATTAATTTAAAAGTTTTAGAAACTTTTAATTATATAATTTAAGTTTTATAATTCAATCTATATATAATTTGATATTAATTTTAATAAAAAACTAGAAAAATGCAAAAAGAGGAATTAAAAAGATATGGATAGATAAAAAAGATAGAAAAAAAGATAGATAAAAAAGAGTTTGTTTAAATATTTTAAAAGAAAAAATAAAATTTAAAAAAATAGGGAAATGAAATAATCAAATAAATGAGAACTATTCTAATAAAACCAAACCATAGCAGAAATAACTATTATTCTCTTCATCGATTCCTAAAATGTCATAACCATTATTGGCAATGGTTTTATGAATATCTACACCACAAGCTTCACCAGATGGACGGGATTCATTTGGATATTTACATTTTTCCAAATCACATTCTTCTCCCTTGGACTTACAAACCATACAAGCTCCAGCACCCATTCCAAATGCCTTATAATATCCTAAATGAGCACATCTATTCTCTATTTCAACTGCAATTTTACTTATCATCCCAATATCATCACTAATTGAAGCAAGAGAGATTTGAAATAGGATAGCGGATTTATATGAATTTACCATACCTTCAAACTCTTCAGCCTTTGGAGTATAAGGTGGACAAACAAGTGTCTTTCCATAATTGGGACATCCAAACTGACATTTAAGTCTTGTCCAAGGTTCAACTACAATAGTGTCAGTATCAATAAATTTTAATTCAA
>CAMODR010000252.1 GCA_946611495.1 uncultured Methanobrevibacter sp.
AAAATAAAAATAAAAGCATTATTCGGCTTCTATTTTTATTTCGTCTTTATGTATTGGGGTGATTATGCTAGCTTTATTGACTTTTTGATTGACTTTTTCCTCATCAATCTCGAAAACCAAAGGCTCTTCCTCCCAGGCGCCTGGGTCTTTTTCAATTAGTTCTTTTACCTTGTTTGTTATTGCATTGCCATCCTCATTGTCTATCAGATTAATTATCTGCACTTGTTTCTGGAATCTTTCTATGGCATCAAATGGCAAATTTTCTACAAATGGTATGGCGCCTATAGCTCCAATGATTTTCTTTTTCTCGTCATCGCATCCATTTTCATGGAGCGCCTGTATGCTCTGACCAGTTATATGCCCCATGACTTCAGCGCCGCATAACATCAAGAAACGTATGTTCGGATTTGATATTATGTTGGCCACGACTTTTTCAATTCCCAGATTTTCAGTCTTGCAAGGGCCTGCAATAGCAGCTCCTGCAGCTGATGGAATCTCTTCGATGTGTGAAGCCAAAGTTGCAACGGCTACTGGGCTTTCAGGATCTCCCACAATGTAATCTCCAGTAATTACCGGCCATTCTTCTGCTGTAGGTTTCTTTTCCACCATTTCACTCCTCCTTTGAATTTTTTAAATCATGAACATCAAGGGGATTCCGGCTAGTTGAAACCCGGGATGGAAACTTATGGTATTTTTTTCTAGTATGTTATATTATGTCGACTTTTCAAAAAGCCGGAATCCATCTTTCTTACACTAGAGAGGACTTCTTGATTATAAATATAAATTGGGAAAATATAAACATATTTATTGAACATTGTTTATTTTATTGAAAAATAATAATAAAATAATTGAATAAAATTCAACTCATTTGTGGTTATATGAAAAAAATATTTTATCAGTACCGCTTTAATTTTATTAAAGAAAACTTATTGAACAGTTATCTTATTTTATTATAGTTTATTTCTCAATTGATAAATTTAAAAAGTGGATTTTAGATTAATGATTTTAAGTATTTTTTCTATTTAATGATTTATAAAAAAATAAACTTTTTATGCAAACTAATAGTTTTTAAAGGTTTTTCCCAGCTTTTTAAGATAATAAAGGAATTTTCTTAAAAATTATATACCTTAAGCTACAAATAATAATTTAAAATAAACAGGGGGCGATGTTTGGAAATATAATCTTTTGCTTTTTTTAATAATTTTTATTAAGTATAGTTGCATGTGGGTTGGGCACTGGCTTAAATATAGTTTAAAACCTTATTATTCTTTAATACACAAAACTTATGGTTAATGTAAATTCAATTTAATAAGGATTATTTATTTGCCAATGGCCTAATTTATGTTTAATATGCAACTATGGAGATTATAATAAATTACGATTATGCAGAATATTTTAAGGAGGAATTAAATGGCTTTTTGCCCAAATTGTGGAAAAGAAATTGATGAAGGAGATCAATTTTGCAAGGGTTGTGGTTCTAAAATCAACTCTGAAGGAGATTTGGATATTGTAAATAATACAGAAATTAATACAGAATCTGTTAGCTCAGATAATAAATTAATCATTATTCCTTTAATTTTAGGAATAATTGGTGTCGTTGTCGGTCTTGCAGAAGGATTAAGTTGTCCAATGCTTTTTGGTTGGATTAACATAATGACAGAAATGGTTATTGCAGTAGTTGGCGGATGTTTTGGTTTATATTTATACCACTTTAAAAAAGAGTATCTTATTGCAGGAATTCAATTTATAATAACTGGTATATTAATGGTATTGTTGATAGGCAATATGGCATTTATCGGTTGCATTATATTCATATTGGCTGGAATACTGTCTATTTTTTTAACTAAAAAATATACTGTGGATAACAAGAGATTATTGATTTTGCCGATATTCACAGTCATCTTGATGTTTATAGTTGCATTGCTGTTCATCGGCTTGGGAGAATATAATCAAAGCCAGCTTTCCAATGAAGTGAGCATAAGCAATCTCAATAATGATATTGCATATTCATACGGCTATTATGATGGATATCTCAAGGGGGATGTTTATTTTGATACAAGTTTGGATTATGTATCCATGGAAGTGGAATTCTTGGATGAAAACGGCAAGGTACTTGACACTACTTATGCATTAATGGACAGTTCAGTGGAAGCCGGAAAGACTTATCAGTTTGAAGCGCTGTATATGAAGGAGGAAAAACCTTATACTGCTCAAATAAGCATGAAAAACAGTGCTCTTGATGATGAGGGACCTTTCTATGTGCAAAATGTCACATTATCTTAAGAAATTTCATAAGGAGGATTTAATTTGACTATTTATTGTCCAAATTGTGGAGAAAAGAATGGGGAAGGTGCAAAATTTTGCAAGAAATGCGGAAAATCATTAGGCGTATCCACTGAAAGCTCTACAACACCATCAAATGTAACAAAATCTCGACAAGAAGGTTCCAAAAGGAATCTCTTAATAATTATTATTGCACTTGTCGTTTGTGTTGCAGCTGTTGCAGGAGCTTTCTTATATTTCTATGGAGACTTTTTCAAAGAACCAGCACACATAGTGAATACGACTTTCACAACAGGCCACGCACTTGAAGATAAAACAATCTGCACTATCAATGTAGGCTCAAATCATTCTGATGAAAATATCACTGCAAAAATATTGTACAGCAGAGACGGAGTGAATCTGAATACAGAATATGAGTATAATGAAACTGTTGATGCAAATGGTGACATCATCTGTGAAAGCTTGGATTCATTTGGCAAGTATCCTGATCATGCAAGCGTGACTATCTATGATGATGAAGGAAATAAACTGGATAGTGTCAAAGTTAATTTGAGCACAGATGACAGTACACAAGTGGCTGTTGGTAACGGTACTGTAAAAGCGAAATCCATTAATGCTGCACAGCATTTTGCATCTTCCAATTCAGCCAGTTCAAGCAGTTC
>CAMODR010000253.1 GCA_946611495.1 uncultured Methanobrevibacter sp.
AATTGTGGAATGCTGATTAGTTCTCCACCTAATTGCTTTGAAATGTATAGATTGTTACCAGTTGATGTAAAATATAAAATTTTCATAGTCTAACCCTTAATAAGAACATAAATAAAAAAAACAAATTTTAGAAAATATTGTCAAATATTTAAAATTAATGAATCATTTCAAAAAAAAGTAATTGAATAAAATATAATAAAAAATGAAAAGCAAAGAAAAAATAAAAGATAAAAAATGAAAATAAAAATAATTAGATAAATTACCTATTTAGTACCATATATCCTATCTCCAGCGTCTCCAAGACCTGGAACGATAT
Source organism: uncultured Methanobrevibacter sp. (assembly GCA_946611495.1). Lineage (GTDB taxonomy): Archaea > Methanobacteriota > Methanobacteria > Methanobacteriales > Methanobacteriaceae > Methanobrevibacter. Next base: position 317 of record CAMODR010000253.1, read on the forward strand.
ATGCATTTTCATTTAGTCCATTATCAACTGTAGCACAGTATATTTGAACATCTGGGTGGTTTGTTTCAATGACCTTAATACCTTGAGGTGCTGCTACAATACATAAAAGCTTAATCTTTTTAACACCATCTTCCTTAAGCCTATCAATTGTTGCTGAAGCGCTTCCACCAGTTGCAAGCATAGGATCAATGACCATAGCTTCCCTATTTTCAATGCCCTTAGGCATTTTATAGTAGTATTCCACAGGCTTTAGGGTTTCTTCATTCCTATAAAGACCAATATGACCTACTTTTGCATTTGGAATCACATTAATAATTCCTTCAACCATACCCATACCTGCACGGAGAATAGGAACAATTGCATAATTGTCTTCATTAAGTTTTCCAGTGGTCATTTTTTCTAAAGGAGTGTCTATTTCCACCTCTTCAAGTTTTGCGTCTCTTGTTGCTTCATAACATAAAAGTGTAGAAATTTCTGTTACAAGTTCACGAAACTCTTTAGTTCCTGTATTAACATCTCTTAAAATAGCTAATTTATGAGTTATTAATGGATGATTTAAAACAATCTCATTCATGATTAATCTCCGTAAATAAGTTAATTATTATTAAAATTATATTTGTATTATTTTAAATAAATAGATTATTATTTTAAATTGTGAAATTAGATAATTTAAAAAAAAAGAAAAGTAAAATTAAATGAGATTAAGTAAAATTAAAAAATAAAATAGAATAATAACTTAAATTTAAAAAATAGATAGGATATTAGTTAAAAATAATGAAAACAAAAATAAATAATGAAATAAACAAAAACTAAAAATAAATAAAGAAATAAATAAAAAAAGAAGAAGTGAATTATTTTACTTCTGGAATTGATTTATTATCTTCTTCTCTTTCTGGAATGATTAAGTTTAAGATTACACCAATGATTGCTGCAAGAGCCATACCTGAAATTGAGATAGATAAATTACCTTGAACAATAGATAATGTAGCTCCTCCTAAACCAAAAACTAACATAGTTGCTGCAATAACAATGTTCTTATTGTTATTGAAGTCAACTTCTTCTTGAATTAAGAGTTTTACACCATTTACAGCAATAAATCCATAAAGAAGGATAGCCACTCCACCAATAACAGGATTAGGCATAGCTGAAAGAAGTGCTGTTAAATGTCCAGAGAATGCAAATAAAATTGCAAAGATAGCAGTCAAACCAATAACATAAATAGAAGCCACTCTGGTTAAACCTACAACAGAAGTGTTTTCACCATAGGTGGTGTTTGCTGGCCCACCAAGCAATGCTGCAAAGAAGGTAGCTAAACCGTCACCAAGAAGAGTTTTATTTAAACCTGGATCTTCGATTAAGTCACGGCCAATGATTTCTCCCAATACCTTATGGTCCCCTACATGCTCTACCATAGTCACAAGTGCAATTGGAACAATTGTCAAAAGAGCAGCAGGATTAAAGCTGTAGTTAACAAATGGCATATAAAATTCAGGAACTTCAAATAGGCTTGCTGCAAAGAATCCTGAAAAGTCAACCATACCTAAGCAAGCAGCAACAATATAAGAAACAATAATACCTATCAAGAAAGGAATAACCTTCAACATTCCCCTACCACGAATAGCTATTACTGCAGTTGTCAAGAATGCTACAATAGCTACGATAAGGTTATTAATTGGAACAGCAGCTTGATCAAGTCCAATTTCTTGAATAGCAGTTGGAGCTAAACATAAACCGATTACCATAATCATAGGACCTACAATAACAGGAGGCAATAGCTTATTAATCCATGCATTACCGGTCACTCTGATTAATATTGCAATTGCAACATAGACTAAACCTACAACCATTAAAGCTGAGAAAATACTTGATTTACCGCCAATAGCAAATCCTGCAATCATAGGAGCAATAAATGCAAATGAACTTCCCAGATACACAGGGCTTCTATTCCGTGTACAGATAACATAAATAAGTGTACCTACCCCAGAGGTGATTAAAGCAACTGGAACAGACAACACAGGTTCACCAACAGTAGAGTTCACTACAATAGGTACTAAAATTGTAGCACCGAAAATAGCGCACAAACGTTGGAGAGATAGTAAGATCCACTCTACAATAGGTGGTCTCTCCCATAAATCATATATCATGTCATTTTCACTCATTATATCACACTATAATAAAATAATAAAGAACTAATAAATTAATTTTATAGAAAAAATAAAAAAGCTAAAAAAAATTATAAAAGTAATATTAATTTATTATCATAATATATTTATAGTATTACAGTTATTAAAACTTTATTAATTATTCTTGCATTGGATTAATGGCCAATATTGTTTTAAAAAAAGTCTAATGAACTAAAAAAAGAATATTTTAATAAAAAAAATTAAATTAAAAAATATTAAATTAAAAATATTAAATTAAAAAAAAAAATTAAACTTTACTTAGTCAATAATATATTATTTTTATAAAATATTTAAGCATTATCCTAAAAAATACAAAAAATAAGCCTAAAGAACATATCAGATGAAAAAACAGTCATGAAATAAATATATAATTAAAATTTAGATGTAAATCCTATAAAAACAAGTCAATCCAATAAAAATAAGCCAGAATAAATAAAATAA
>CAMODR010000254.1 GCA_946611495.1 uncultured Methanobrevibacter sp.
ATTAAATCTATTTTTAAAAAGAGTAAAATTAAATCTATTTTTAAAAAGAGTAAAAATTTATGTATATTTTAAAAAAAGAGTAATTAAATTAGTTTAGAACTAATTTAATCAAATTTTAATTTTTATATTTTGTCTTATTTAATGCTAAATAAGTCTTGGACCTGTTTTTTGATCAGGACTTACTTTTTGATTGTCTAATACATGTTGGAATTGGTCCATAATTATATGTCCTGATGAAGTTCCAATCTTACTGACTCCTGCTGCAATAACGTTATTTGCTAATTTATAATTGTCAATTCCGCCAGCAGCTTTGATTTCTTTATGAGGAGCATTCTTCTTCATGATTCTTAAGCTTTCCATTAAAGCATAGAACTGTTCATTTCCATTAAATCCACTTGAGGTTTTAACGTAATCAGCGCCTCCAGCTTCACACATTGCGGAAGCTCCTGCTTTTTCGTCAACAGTAAGAAGTGGATTTTCAATAATGACTTTTAATATATGGTCTCCAATTGCTTCCTTAACTGCCATGATGTCTTCTTTTACTGCATTGAATTCATGTTGTTTGATAAGTGGGATATTAGCCATCATATCAATCTCATCAGCACCATCTGCAATTGCAGCTTTTGCTTCTGCAATTTTACCTTCTGTATTTCCAGCACCTAAAGGGAAGTCTACTACAGTAACAACTTTCATGTCTGTGTCTTTTAATTCCTCTTTAGCTAACTTTACATAGTGTGGGTGGACTACAACTGAGTAAAAATTATATTCTTTTGCCTTATCAAAGAATGCTTTCATTTCTTCTACATTTGCAGTATTATCTAAATTTGTAAATTCAATGTATTGGGCTAGTTCTTCTGCTGAGTTAATCATTTAACCATCTCCATATTTAAAACTAATTCTTTAATATCTCCAAATACCAAATAATTATGAATCTTATTTCTCATTTTTATTTTTCTTAATTCAAATTTAAATTTTTTTAGAAAAATATTATATTTTATAAAAGTTTTATATGTCTATAATAGTTAGTTATATTTAAAACTATATAATACTTTTGTCTTGTTAAATTGTTTCATGATTTTTGTAATAAAATTGGGATTATTTAAAACTAATAATTTTATAATAAATTCATGTTTATTTAAAGCAAATAAAATTTTATAATATTTTCTGACCATTAAAACAATAAATTTTAGAATTTATTTGATTTAAATTAATCTTTTTGCCATATAAGGACCTTTACGTTCATATCCGAACTTACGATAGTAGTTTCTTGCTCCAATTCCGCTGATGATTAAAAGCTCTTCTTTTCCTTGGTCTATGCTTATCTCTTCAGCTTTTGCAAGCAATCTTTCTCCAAATCCTGTATGCTGTCCTATGGCCTTGTTCTTTTGTCCGATCTTTATCATGTTTCCATAAACATGAAGCTCTCGAACAATTGCTGTCTTGTCACTGATTTCTTCTCTATGTGCTTTCTCTGAAGGCATTCTAAGTCTTAAGAATCCTGCAAGGCTTTCCTCATTCTTGTCTTCAATTGATAGGAAATGTTCCTCTCCTTCTGTAGCAGTATACTTTTCTTCAAAGAGGTCATAATCGTCAATTGTATATTCCTCTTCAGTTTTCTTATGTCCAATTTCTCTGCATCTGATACATTGGCAGTTGATCTTTTCCTCTTCAAGACGATTATAAACCAATTCGCCAAGATTGGACTTTTTAACTCCTGCTTCAATAAGTGTTGAAGGTATATCCCTTTGGATTCTCATTGTTCTAACCCATTTAGGCAATATTTTCTTAATTTGAACAATTAGTTCTACAGCTTCCTCATCAGTGTAAGGTCTGTATTTTCCTTCTTTATAAAGTTTATGTAATTCACTGCCTTCAGTAACAAGACAAGGGTAAATTTTAAGCATGTCTGGTTTAAAGTTTTCGTTTTTGAAGATTTCCTTAAACATTTTAAGGTCTCGCTCTGGGCATTGCTCTATTTGGGGATTTTCCCTTTCAAGAGGGAATAGTCCAGGCATCATATGCATAGCCACTTTGACTCCAGAATCCCTTAGTATCCTGTTTGCTTCAATAACATCTTCAACCTTGTGGCCTCTTTTTATTTTTTCATAAATGTTATTGTATATGGTCTGAACTCCTAATTCGACTCTAGTAACACCCATACTTAACATCTTGTCTACATGAGGCTCTTTACAATAGTCTGGTCTGGTTTCAAATGTCATTCCAATGCATCTAACCTTTGAATTTTCATTGATTCTTTGAATGTCATCGATTAGGACATAATCATTTGGAGGATATGTTTTCAATTCCTTGTTGGAATATGGAGGATATTTTAAGAGATCCTCTTTGCTGAAGGAGTCTATATCATCGATTTCCCTTATGTTTTCAAGAATCACTCCAAAATCGCTCATAGCCTTTAGGCATTGTGAAACAAACCATTCCTGATAACAGATATCTTTAGAAGGGAATGTTCCTCCCATAATAATCAATTCTACTTTATCAATAGGGTGTCCTACCTTATTCAACTGCTTTAATCTATTGTAGCACTGAACGTAAGGATGGAACTTAAACATTCGGCCTCTAAGTGCAGCAGGCTCTTCACCAGTATAGCTTGGAGGTGCAATATCACTTTCAGGACAGTAAAAGCATCTTCCGTGAGGACATTTGTGTGGATGGCACATGACTGCAACGATTGCCACTCCAGAGATTGTTCTTGTAGGCTTTTTCTTCAGTATGTTTGATACAATCTTCTTTTCCTCAAGGCTTGCATGGTCAAGAATAACTGAATTGCTCATGAATTTTTTTAATTTTCTATCTCTGCATAATTGTCTTTTTTCAACTTCTAATTCACGACGAGTTGTTATTTTTCCATTGATAATGTCTTCTATGATTATTCTGCATGCAGTATCCATTTTTTACCTCCTTTTAACTTTTGAAC
>CAMODR010000255.1 GCA_946611495.1 uncultured Methanobrevibacter sp.
CAGAACTAGAACCAGAAACATTATCCAAACCAATAGAATCAGAACTAGAACCAGATTCATTAGCGGAATCTAAATCATCTTTTGCTTCATCATCATAATAATTTTCCTTATAAAAGACATCTGAAAAATGCTTAGCTTCTTCTATCTTATTGACAGATAAATTATCCAATAAGTCGATAGATAACCTACCAACTTCATCCTTGCCATATTCCTCTTTGGCTTGATTATATACCAATGAGCGAGGATCCAATATCTTATTCTTTCCAAGCTCAATCTCTTGTTTTAATATTTTTTCAGGCTTAAAACTTGGCCTAAGATTTAAAACATCATCTCCAATAGCCTCTTGAATAATCTCATAAAGCTTTGAACTATCAAAATCCCCACCAACAACAGTCAAGTCCAACATAGGCTTATTGTCCAATTCACGAATTTCTTCTTTTATCCTATAAAGCCTTTCATGGAACTTGTCATAATCAATTATTTCACTATAGAATTCTCTTGGCAAGTCAATGGTAACCCTTTCGACTTGAGGAGTGTCATAACTTAAGTCAACTACACAAAAGCCCTTTCCAAACTGTCTATAATTGTCATTAGATTCGTTTGCTCTCCATATTTCCATAGATCCTGGATAAACTAACTTGCCCTTTCCATAATCTTCCTCAATATAATTATGAATATGACCCATCGCATAATAATCAAAGTTTTTAGGAAGGTCGCTCAATTCAATCTCTGCGGTTTCATCAGGCATATACTTTTGAATTCCTTGGTGAGAGACCAAAATTGATTTTATAGACTTTTCAGCAAGCCTTGAGAGTTGATTATATCTATCAATCAAAACACTTTTTTGTGAATTTGCTACATATGGAAGCCCACAAATCAAAACAGCCCCCTCTTGATAGTATGGACGGTCTGGACTAATTAGCTTAAGGCCAATATCCCTAAATAAAACTTGTGGAGGCATAGCCCCTTTTCTTAAAATAGTATCATGGTTTCCTGCAATTGCATAAATAGGTATTTTCGCTTCGTTTAACCTTAGCAAAGCCTTTTGGAAAGCCACTAAAGCTTCAGTTGATGGCCTATTATTATCAAATAAGTCACCGCTATGTATAACGAAGTCTACATCCTTTTCTATAATCTTATCAATATTTCTAGCAAAAACGTCATAAAAGTCATTTTCACGTTCCAATAGGCCATATTGCCTATGTCCTAAATGACTATCAGATAAATGAGCAAAACGCATTAAATTCCCCCTATAATTTATAATAATAGTTTTTTAAAAATGATTAAAATTTATAATAGTTTATTAAAAAGGACTAATAATTTTAATACTTTATTATAAATGATTAATTTTTATAATAATTTATTAATAATGATTATAATTTTAATAGCTACTAATATAAAGGATTAATTATTATAAACCTTTGTATTCCTAAATTAATATCCTCCACTTAATCCTTCAAAATGAGCCAATTCAGATTGGAAAGACTCTTTTTCCTTCTCTTCAATAGATTTCCATTGGTCAATAATGTCCAAGTCTCCTCCACGTTGTCTTCCCTTAAATTCATTGATCTTAACAAGAGTCGGTACCTTTGTCATAAGACCTAAAACCAATGCCTCTCCAATGTTTAATGAAGGCAACTGCTGAACCAAATCCTCACTCAGATTCTCACTGGCTGTCTGAACATGCCTTTGGTCCTTAGGCTCAACAAGCCTTAAGATAATCATATTATTAGCCTGTGATAATGTTTCTGCATCAACAGATTTAGGTGATTGGCTAACAAGACATAATCCAAGACCGAACTTACGGCCTTCCCTTGCAATACGTGTAATCCAGTATTTAGAATTAGGATTCCTGTTTTGAGGAGCCAAAATATGAGCCTCTTCCACTATAAAGAAAATCGGATAGGATAATGCATTCTTATCCTTATTCTTCACATAAGCCTTTCTGCTTCTTAGAGACCTTCTAAGAACATGGGCAACCAATACTTCTGCAGTGTTCTCATCAACTTGACCTAAATCCAAAACATTAGCCATTCCAGGCTTTAACTCCTTTAGAATGTCTCCAACATTTGTATTTAAGAGTTTATCATATTTGACTTTCAAGTCTTCAATCTTATTCATCACATCTAAGATCTTTTTCTTATCTGAAGTTTCATATTGTTCGCTATCATGCATTTTAAACAAAACATCCTCTAAAATCTCAATGAAATCTGTAGAACTTGCAATACCTTCCTGAACCTGTTTTCTTGCATCATTGAATGCTCTTCTGAAGTATCTCTCTTGGAGTGGAGCATTAGATGGAATATTTGCCAATTTTTTTATTTCATTAAATTCCATATGCTGAGGATTTATTATAGGCTCAATCACATTCACCTTTCCATTTGTAAATTCAGCATCAACATACTCTGAATGCATATCAAAAATAAGCATGCAACCATTATATTCAAGCAAACCGTCAATAATGACAGAAACTGTGTTTGACTTACCTGCTCCAGTCATTGCAAGAATTGCCAAGTGGCGGGAAACCATCTTGTTAATGTCTACTCCTATTTCAACATCATCATTGCTTATCAAATGGCCTAGCTTTAGGGAGTTTTCCATTTGGAATATGTCCTTTAGGACTTCTGATGATGCCATATAGATAGGTGTTCCTGGAGGTGCAGGAGTTCGTGGAAGCCTAAGATTATCGTTAATGTCTCCAAGGATTGTTACCTTTCCCTTTATGTAAAAGTCATCTCCTTCTATTTCCCTTATCTTTTCAATGGTCTCTGGATCATATATATCATTGTTTAGTGAAACGCTGCCCCTTACCATTGATTCAATCATTCCCAAAATGACTTTTCCATCATATTCAAGTGTTACATACTGGCCAACTTGAGGCATCTCCTTTGATATAAAACTTACTTCTATAAGGGATGTTTCTCCGATGCATC
>CAMODR010000256.1 GCA_946611495.1 uncultured Methanobrevibacter sp.
TTTTTTGAATAGGCCTTATTCAATTAAATACTCCTTATTTTGTAATGTTTTAATCTTTTGAAGGAAATCATTATCTCCTTTTTTAGTCAAGACCTCTTCAATCAATCTATCAATCTTATCATTTACTGTAAAAGTCAAGTCCATTTTAGCATACTTCTTTAAGTCTGTTATTACAGGTTTTAACTCATCATAAACTTCATCGAAGTCATTTTTATTATTTAAATCCAATTTAGAGAGTTTATCACTTTTATCCTTAAAGTAATCAATGTATTGGACTTGTATATTAGTCATCTCAACCAATTGCCAAACCTTTTGGATAGTGCTCTGCTCATCTTTAGCTTTTACCTTTATCCATGCAATCTCTTCATTTTCGCCTTTTGCTTCCTTTATTATGTCTTCAGTTTCATTCAAGACTTCCTCATATCCTATTTCAGTATCTATTATTGTATTGTTATCATATTCCCTGTTATCATTTTCTATTCTTTTTATAAAGAAGTCTTCAGTGTCTTTAGGCACTCTAATGTCTATGCCATTTGCATTTATTGCTTGGAGGTCATCCAATTTCTTTACATTAATGTCAAATTCATTTATGTTGACTTCAGAGTAGTTTTGGATTTCATCCCAACTGTCAATTCCAATGTTCTTCATAAGCTTTTTATAATAGCCTTTACCTCCACCTGCTATTGAATATGCTCCATTCAATACGGCCATTCCGGTTTTTATGTACCAGAATTTAGGGTTTTCTATTCGTTTATTTAATGTAGTTCTGAATTTCTTTTCTTTTGACAGTCGCTTATCAGCTTGAATTCTGCTTCCATCTGAATTGACAGACTTGTTTATTGGATGAATAATGATCTCTATTCCATAATTTTTCTTATGACTTAATTCTAAAATAGGAATTTCTGTAGTGTTTTTATTTCCATAGCTAACGTATATAGGATCATATCTTGGATTGTTAAATGTTCCTTCAACGTAACGGCTTTTATGATTTTCCTCGATTATTTTAGAAAACCTTTCTATATCTCCTTGGGTCATTGCGATTGAGATGAATCCGGGGTTTTCCTTTTTTAATGTGTGAAATGGATTCAATCCATCAACTTCAAACAAGACATAGTTTAGATTGTTTTGGGAGCATATCTCCTCAATTTCTGCTAAAAGCTCCAATTGAATATCGATTTTGCTTTTCATATTTTTTGCTCCTCAATTAAGTCACGTTCAATATCTATACGGCTGATTCCAGTTTCATCTTCAACTTTCTGCCATATCAATCCATTTCTTGTATTGTATATTGCCTTATTGTAAAGTTCCATAGCCTCTTCATCATTCCCTAGTTCCATTTTTGCCTTAGCTTGAATGGCCATTGTCTCTCCATCAAAAGGATATTTCTCTAATATTTCATCACATAATTCATCAATGGCCTTATAATCCTCTTCTCTTTGGGCATCCATTTCCATTATCCATAGTCTGCTGCGGTAAATGTCTATTAAATCTGGGTAATTATCAGAGTGTTTTTCGATTAATGACTTGACAAGTTCACTGTCCTTTTTGTCATATCTAGCTATTGACAGCTCTCTGCAAATTCCTATTATATTTTCTATTTCTATAAGCTCATCGCTTAAAGGCTCTTCTTTTATCTTTCGAATATTTAGGAATCTGCTTGCATTGAAGTATTTTCCTTCATCAATCATGGTAAGCAGGAGTGTTGCAAGGTTCTTGTCTGATATTGGAACGAGGAGATTGTATCTTCTGACATTTTTAATTGATTGTAAGGATATATAATCCTTGAATTCATTTTTTAATGTATCGTAATCTTTATTTTCTAATAATGAGCGTAATTCGTTTTCTCTTCCATCAAGTCTTTTGCTAATGTGTTTGGAATAGACTAACAACTTTTCCTTTGCAATTAGGCTGTTTGACTTCATTCTGTGATAGTATGCTTCTGCATTATTTCTTTTATTTGTCCTATACTTCTTAAAGACGCTTTCACGATTTATCTTATCCATATATCGCTCAGTGTATTGGCTGAATGGAACTTCAATGTCTTGTAGAGCATTATGGACAACTTGCTCCTCGTATTCTGGAATGTACATCCAGCTGTCTCCATAAGCTATTCTGAATATGCCTTCAGCATATTCTCCTACAGGAAAGTCTCCATCTTCAAACCTTTCAAGCCTTCCATTTCCATAATCCTTTTTCTTATACATTAGGATATTTATTCCCCAGCGCATGCAATAAGTATCACATTCATCATCACTTGCAAAGCTTCTGAGTTTATCTTCAAGTTCCTTTATTACCTTTTCTTCTCCTTCCTTGTCGCACATATCACAATATTCCCTATAAAGATTATAATGGTGCTGCCATTCATCGAGGGACAGATTTTTATTCACTACAAAGTAAGGGGATAGGAGTTCTGTATAGACTCTTAGAAGGTCGATATACTCTTTTCTTTCTTTTTCATCATTTGGAATTGGGTCCATTATGAGCAGTTCAATATGCTGTCCGCAAGCCTTTCCAGCCAATACCTGTGACTTGTAGATTGCAGTTGTGGTATTGTCTACATATCTTGGGATTGGGTTTCGATAGTACTTTGTATTTTCGTTATATACGAATGAGCGTCCTTCCGGAAGAACATTCTCTTCACTTTCAAGCACATTTCTTAACTTATCCCAATTGTCTCTGGTAATGTATAAATCGATATCGTCATCCCATGGGAGGAAAACGTGATTTCTTACAGTACCTAAGGCAGTTCCGCCTGCTAGGAAATATTCAATGTCATACTTTTTGCAAATGGAATCTATCTCCTTTAAGAGTTGAAGCAGATTCCTTTGCACAGTATTCATTCTACCCACTTAAATTCACTCCATATGATTAAAAATTAATTAGATTATTCTTTGATTATTTAATTAGGTTATTTGCTGATTATTTAATTAG
>CAMODR010000257.1 GCA_946611495.1 uncultured Methanobrevibacter sp.
TAAATTCTATTTTTAAAATCAAAAATTTCAAATATTATTTTCCAATTTAAATTTTTCAATTCCTGTTTTTAATGCATTCAATCCTTCAAGCAACAATTCTTTTGGACATGCAATATTCATTCTCAAGAAATTATCTCCATTTTGTCCAAATTGAACTCCCGGAGATAAGAATAAACTTGCTTTTTCTCTTAAAAATTCAGATAAAAGATTGGAAAATTCACAATCTTCAAAATTTTCTCCCCGCAATTCACTACAATCCAGCCATAAAAGATATGTTGCATTTGCAGGAACCAATCTGATTTCAGGAATTTCACTTTTCAAAAAGTCATCAACAATCATCTTATTATTAAATAAGACTTCTCTCAATTCATTTAACCAATCTTCGCTTTTGTATGCTGCAATAGTGGCATCAATTGAAAAAATGTTAGGATGATTGAAGCAATCAACGGACAATTGCTTTTCCAAAATCTCATAAATCTCTTTGTTTCGAGTGAATACTGCAGAACTTTGAAGACCTGCAATGTTAAATGTCTTGCTGGGGGAAATGCAAGTTATGCTATTGTTTGATAATTCCTCATCTAAAGATGCAAAAGGAACATAAGTCAAATTAGGGTCTGTTAAGTCACAGTGAATTTCATCAGAGACAACAATAACATTGTATTTCTTTGCTAAAGCAGCTATCTTTTCAAGGGTTTTCTCATCCCATATTCTTCCGATTGGATTATGAGGATTGCATAAAATCATCAATTTAGTTTTTGGGTTCTTGAATTTCTCTTCCAAATCCTCAAAATCAATGGAATATGCTGTTTCCACTTCATTGGAGTTAGGATCATAAATCAGCTGATTTTCCACAACATTCCTATCATTATCCTCAATCACATAAAAGAAGACATGGTAAACTGGTGTTTGAATTAATACATTATCTCCAACATTAGTGAATGCTCGAATGATGCTTGTTATTGAAGGCATTACTCCTGTAGTATACAATAATTCTTCTTTTTTCATATTGAGACCATATTTTTTCCACCAATTGATATAGGAATCAAAAACTTCCTCATTGACAAAGGAATAGGCATAAACACCATGCTTTGCTTTTCTATTCACTGATTCATAAATGAGGGGAGCTGCATAAAAGTCCATATCTGCAACCCACATAGGATATTCATCATCAAAAAGATCCCATTTAAGTGAATTGGTGTTTTTTCTGTCAATTAAGTTAAAATTGTATTTCATAATGCATCATCCGTTTAGAATTGATATCAAATTCAATATTGAAATTTATAATTAATTTTCAAATTAAATATTAAATAATAATATAATAAATTAATTAAATAATTAATTAATAAGTTCCATAATGAATTCTTTCTTCATCAAACTAACTCATAAATTAATTAATAAGTTTCATAATGAATTCTTTCTTCATCAAACTAACTCATAAATTAATTAATAAGTTTCATAATGAATTCTTTCCTCATCAAACTTATCCATAAACTTGTTTTCCCAGCCATCAGCAGGATATCCAAGAGTTATTATACAGAATGGCTTTAAGTTATCATCTTTTGGCAATCCTACGATTTCACCAATTGCATCCATTCTTTCTTCTTCAGGTGCAACACCATTCCATAATCCACCAAGACCAAGGTTTACAGCTTCAAGAAGCATGTTTTCAGCTGCTGCACTCATGTCCTGTTGCCATACTAACTTATAAAATGACCTTTCAATATTTGCAATCAAAAGAATAGCTACAGGAGCATTGGTAACACGAGGCTTGATTTCACCGATTTTTGCAAGGGTTTCCTTATTCTTTATTATTAAAAATTCCCAAGGCTCTGCACCGAGTCTGCTTCCAGGTGCTTGCATTGCAGCTCTTAAAATTTTTTCTATCTTTTCATCTTCAACTTCTTTATCTGAGTATTCGCGTATGCTACGTCTTGTATTGATAATTTCTTCAAATTCTACCATGTTATCACTGAAAATCAATTGTAAAATCTATTTAAAATCTATTTAAAATCTATTTAAATCAAAATTGTAATTTAATAATTAAAATTTATTATAAATTCATAAAATTTAATTTCAAATAATAAAATATACTCCTTTATTATTTAAATAATTAATCTATACTCTTAAAATTTGAAAAAGTAAAATAATAATTAAATTAATTAATAAACAATTAAAGGACATATTCAAATCAAATGAATAGATGAAAATAGATAAAAATAGATAAAAAAAGATAAAAATTTATATATAGTTATAACAATAGAAATAAAATCAATAAAACTTTAATTGAGGTGAAAAAATGGATGATAAAATCAGAGGATTATTGCCAATAATCATAGGTTTAATTTTTATAATCTTCCCAATGTTTAGTGCAGATTTAATCTCAATATTCGTTGGATTAATGGTATTCATATGTGGTTGCTTATTAATATTCTCAGGATATGTATCAAGAGAAAGCACAGGCACCTTTGCTTGGATTTACATGATATTAGGTATAATTTTTGCAATTTTAGGATTATTATTCATATTTGCAATTAATGCAGTCTCATTCCTTGTAGCATTGCAATTCTATATTGTAGGATTCATATTGATCCTAGTGGGAGTCGCTGGATTAATTGGAGCTGGACTCATGTCAAAAACAGGCTCTATCCTAAACTTAGTTTTAGGTATCCTAGTTATTTTCATTGCTATCTATGCAGCTAACAGCCCACAATTAATTACTGTAATCTTAGGTATTGTACTTATTGCCAATGGAATACTTGCACTTATACAAGATTAAATAGAGAATTTTATTCTTTATTTAATATTTCTTTTTTTAAATTAAATAAAATCCTAAAACTAAAAATCTCTAATTTTAAAAATAAAAAAATCCTAAAACTAAAAATCTCTAATTTTAAAAATAAAAAAATCCTAAAACTAA
>CAMODR010000258.1 GCA_946611495.1 uncultured Methanobrevibacter sp.
AATTAGAAGGTGTATTATATGCATAAAGTTGCAGATGTTGAAGTTGCTAAGAATATTATGGATGCTAATGCAAAATTAGCACATAAGAATTTACATCATTTGGAAGACCATGATATATTTTGTATAGATTTCGTAGGAGCAATAGGTTCTGGTAAGACTGCTCTTATTGAAGATATTATTGATAATGTTGATGAGAAAATCGGTGTGCTTGCAGGAGACATTATCAGTGATTTTGATGCTGACAGAATCAAGTCTCACAATGCTCCGGTTGTAGGTTTAAACACTGGTACAGAATGTCACTTAGATGCTCATTTGGTAAGCCATGGTTTAGGGGACTTGCCTCTTGATGACATTGATTACCTTTTCATTGAAAATGTAGGTAATTTAATTTGTCCTGTTGACTTTGAATTAGGCTCTCATATGAGAATTGTTGTTGTAAGCGTTACTGAAGGTGACGATACTGTAGAAAAACACCCTTACATTTTCCAAGGATCTGACTTGATTATCATTAACAAGATTGACTTGGCTGATGCTGTTGGTGCAAGTGTTGACAAAATGGTAGCAGATGCTAAAAAACTTAATCCTGACGTTAAAGTCATTACAACTAGCTTAAAAGAAGGAATAGGTTTAGATGAAGTGATTAAAGCTATTGAAGAGCATAAGGCTCATATAGAACATCATCACCATCATGATTAAGTTATTTGCTAATCATTAAATTCTTTTTTTATTTTTTTATTTTAATTGTTTAACGTTAATTTAAAAAGGCATTTAGTCTTATTTGGATTGAAAATTTATTTATCAAAATTTTAGGTGATTTCATGAAAATATGGATTGACATATCAAATGCTCCTCACGTTAGGTTCTTTAAGGATGTTATAAAGTATTTTGAAGCTGAAGGTGAGGATGTTTTAGTTACAGCTCGTAAATTTGGAGATATTCATAAGTTAATGGATATGTATGATATAGACTTTGTATCAGTTGGTAAACATGGAGTTACCTTAGAGGAAAAACTTAAGGAAAGTGCAGAACGTGTAGTTAATTTGGCAGATTTAATATCTGGTGAAAACTTTGATGTGGCTTTATCTAAGCATTCCATAGAACTTCCAAGGGTAGCTTTCGGTCTTGGAATTCCAAGTCTCTTTGTTTTGGATAATGAACATGCAATGGCTGCCAATAAATTGACTCTTCCATTATGCAGCAAAATCATAGTTCCTAATATTATTGATATGTGGAAGCTTATGCAGTATGGTGCTAATCCTAATGATATCATTAATTATAATGGAACATCTGAATTGATGCATTTCAATAACTTTAAGTTTAATGAGAATGTTTTTGAAGATTTAGGACTTGACTTGCCTCTTCAAAAGACTATCTTAATGAGGCCTGAGCCTTCACTTGCTTCTTATCTTAATACAGACTGCAGAAAATCTGTATTGTCTCCAGTTGTTGATGTATTGAAGGAATATGCTAATATTCTTATTTTGCCTAGATTTAAGGAGCAGGCTGAAATCTTTGAAGGAATTAAAAATGTTACAATTTTAAAGCCTCCTGTAGACACTTCAAGTATTATTAAGGCATCTGATTTGGTTATTGGTGCAGGGGGAACAATGAATAGGGAAGCTGCTATATTGCAGACTCCGGTTATTTCATGTTATCCTGGGGACACATTATCTGTAGACCAGTTTTATGTTAACAATGGCTTGATGTATAGGACTACAGACTTAGATGAGATAACTAAACAGGCACTTAGCTTTATTGTAAATCCACATGAGCCTATTGAATTAAAAACAGACGATTTATTTAAATTGATTGTGGATAATACTTATGCTTTGGCAGAATCTAAGAATAAATAATTAATTTGTTTATTTTATTGATTCTATTTTTTTATTATTATTTTCTTCTATTTTTCTTATTTTAGATGTTTTTTCTATTTTTTATTATTTTCTTCTATTTTTCTTATTTTAGATGTTTTTTCTATTTTTTATTTTTTTATTCTTTTTATTTCCTTTTTCATATTTTTAATATTTTATTATTTAATTAGGTTAACTTATTTTTATTTTTTTGGACATAATTTTATTTTTTGCCTTATTTTTTATGGTTTTGTTAATTGATATAGAAAAATTTAAGTGTAACTAAATTATACTTATTATTGAATAAAATTAGTTTTAATTTTATTTATATTTTTATATGAGGTGACAAAATATGGCAAATGCAATTATTACTGGTGGATCTAGAGGTATCGGTAAAGCTATGGCTTTAAAATTAGGTGAATTAGGTTACAATGTTGCTATTAATTATCGTAGTGACTCATCTAAACAGTTAACTGAAGATTTAGTTGAAGAAATTAAATCAGAATATGGTGTAGAAGCTATTGCAGTCCAAGCTGACGTAAGTAAATTTGATGATTGTAAAAAATTAGTGGAAGCTGCTGTTGAAGCATTTGGTGAAGAAATTGATGCTTTAGTTAACAATGCTGGAATTACCAACAACTCTAACTTCATTGATTTAGAGCCAGAAAGATATGAAGCTGTAATTAACACAAACCTTGTAAGTATGATGCACATGTGTCACTTAGCGCTACCTTATATGGTAGATCGTGATACTGCTATTGTTTGTACTGCATCAGTAGGTGGTTTAACTGGTGTAATTAACCAAGCAGATTACTGTGCAGCTAAAACTGGTGTAATCGGTTTATGCCGTGCTTTAGCTTTAGAATTTGCACCTAGAAAAGTACGTGTTAACGCAATTGCTCCAGGTATGATCATGACTGATATGTTACGTGGCGTAAACCAAGATGAATTAAACGCTCTTGCAGCAACTATCCCTCTTGGACATATTGGTGAAGTGGAAGAAATTGCTGGTGCACTTGAATACATCTTAACTGCAAATTACTTAAC
>CAMODR010000259.1 GCA_946611495.1 uncultured Methanobrevibacter sp.
ATACTTTAACAATTTGAAGTACTTCATTTAGATATAGTTTATAATATTACTTCAAACAAATGAAGTTCTATAAATTAATGAAGAATGAATTTCAACTTCAAATAAATGAAGTTCTATAAATTAATGAAGAATGAATTTCAACTTCAAAAGAATGAAGTGATAATTTCTTTGCTGATTGGAGAAGTTAAAGATGGTGAAAATATAATGGAAGTTAATTAGCCAAGTTATATTGGTTCTTTATAATAATCTTTTTTTATTTCTTGAGTATATATCTGATTTTTCATTCTCCATATATGAAATGATAATATTTATTAATATAAAAACCAAAAAATTTTTAATATGAGAAAGTTTTTGAGCGTCACATTAAAATTCCAATGGAAAACAATATTAGTTATTTTTGCATTAATAATCATTCAGACCTTCTTTCAGATGGAAATAATTGATTTGTTCAGTGTGGCTTTGGATGGAGTTAAGAATCAGAATGCCGATTTGCTTTTCAAATCTGGATTATATATGCTCTTGTATACAATCATTTCAATGATTGCCCTTTATGTTGTTTCTTTCCTCTCAACAAGGGTGGCTTCAAATGCAGCATATACTGTCCGTGAGAAAATCTTTCATATTCTGATGAACTTGCCTGATGAGGAAATTAGCCAATTTAAAATGTCAGGGCTAATTACACGGTCAACTAGAGGTATGTCCTCTGAACAGGGATTTATTGTGATAATCCTCCAACAATTAATACTGATTCCCATTACATTCATAGCGGTTGTATATGAGATAGCATTGATTGATGGGACTTATGCAATATTCTTCTTAGTAATTGTTGGCATTCTTTCAATGATCATAATTTTTAGAATGAAACAGATTGTAAAAATATTTTTCAGAGCTAAAAAGACATACGGAAATCTAAATCTCTTATTCCTAACTAAAATCAGTGATATAGCAGGCAGGATTCCATTTAAAAAAGAGGACTATGAAGCCAAATATGAAGATGCATGTGAGAATTCCTATGATAAAAACGTCAAGTATATTTTAAGCCAATATTACCTTGGACCTCTCTTAATGTGGGGTTTATATTTTATTGTTTTGATTTCATTGGCATTAGTTACTTCTGGATATGTCATTGGATTTGAAACTGATAGTGTAGTTGATTCATTGATTATATTAGTCTATATTGCATATTTCATTTCTACCTTGACTGTTATTCCGGCATTGATTGATAGATGGCCGCGTGCATATGCAACCTCTGTCCGTTTAGAGGAAGTCTTTAATCTGGAAGATAAAATCATAAAATCTAATGGCACAGGCGATACTCCAAAAACAATAGAAATTCTTGAGGAAGATATTGCAGATGGAGAAAAAGTCATATGGGCTGAGAGAAAAGAGCTCAGCGATAAATTCTGGGGAATATTAAAAGAGGATAAGACCAAAATAACAATATCATTGATTTTGCTTACTATATCTGCATTGGCTATGGCTTATGCTCCTAAACTTGCAGGAAAGACTCTTGATTTATTGGCTGCTGATTTGAGTTTTACTAATCCTGCTATCTACACTAACCTTGCCTTCTTGCTTCTATTATATTCTGTAGGCTATTTATTTAAATTACCTCCAAAGAGGATTATGGGAATTTTGGGTGAAAAGGTAGCATATAATTTAAGAATGAATTTAATAAGAAAGATAGATAACATTGGTTCAGATTTCATTAAGGAAAATTCAAAGGGCCACATCATGTCTAGAATAAACAACGATGTGATGAACGTTAGAGAGTTCGTCTCTTCCCGTTTTAGTGAAGTTTATGTGCAAATCATATTGATTGTCTTTGTAATGATATTAATGGTTATGACAGACTTTAGATTGAGCTTAGTATATCTGGTGATATTACCTGTTTATCTCATTTGCTTTTATTTGTGTGATGTTAAATCCAGAACCTATTATGATGGTCATCAAAAGAATTTAGGCCGAATGATGAGCTATTTTGAAAGAGGCCTGTCAAATCGTGATGCATTCCATGAAAAGGAGTTTAAAAATATCAATCAAACTGTAATTGACTATTATGCCAAATCCAAGAACATTACTAATCTTATGGAGCCTGTTACAACCTTTTTAACTAATATTAGTACTATAACTGTTTATATGGTAGGAATTTACCTTTTATCAGTTAATGAGATTCCGCTAGGAATTCTATTGGAATTTATTATGTATGCAGGATTATTGACAAAACCTATTAAAAAGTTAAGTACATCAATGGCATCTATTGAAACTTTATTCTCAAGCATCAAAAGGATATTTGCAATTATTGAATATGAAAAAGAGAAATAATTGGATTTCATTCTTTTGATGTTAATTCATCTTGTAAATGCCATTTTATTCTATTTTTTTTATTTTATTTTTTTATAACTAATATTTTTCAAATTATATTTTTCTTGATACTTTTACTATCAATTCATTAATTTTATATATACAAAATCGTAAAATATTATTTGTATATATTAATATTTAATTATAAATTGCTTTTTATTGGTGATGTTTATGGGTTGTTTTAATGAGACAACTAGTGTAAAGATAAATAAGGAGAAAAAGGACTTGGCAAAGTCTAAAGGATTAAAGTTACAAGACCTTTTGGATCATGCTCTTGATGAGGCTTTAGGTTTAGGTTTTACTCCTGTAAGTGAATTAAGACTTACAGAAATTGATAATGAGATAGAGTCTTTAAAGCGTGATAAGGAAAAGGCTATGAAGGACTGTCAAAAGAAGATAGATATTCTTATCAATGGATTAGTTGAGTTTAAGGAAGCTGAAGCGGCTGCATATGATAGGAAAATAAGAATTTTAGAACTTGAAAAAGAATATAATAAGCAAATGCTATATGGAGAATAGGTTTTTGCTTA
>CAMODR010000260.1 GCA_946611495.1 uncultured Methanobrevibacter sp.
TCATATCCTGATTTGATATTACAACATCCTTATGGGCTTTCTTAAGCAAGTAAGGATAGCCTTCAGTAGAATTTTCCTTGAGGATTGAAAGGATCTCCTTGATTTTTTCCTCATCCTCTATATAATAAGGGAATTCTATCTTAATGATGTTCTTATAGTCCTTCAATCGTGCAAATACAGTTGTAAATCCAAGATTCCTAAAGAATTCATTCTCTATTGGGAAATCATGCTTGACCTTATATGAAACCTTTCTATAATAAGGCTTAGAAAATCCTTCCTTTTTAGTGAATCTGTCTAAGATAGCCATGTCAGGAACATTTGCATGGAAAAGCTCATTGCTGGAAGATGTCTTAGATATTGCAATGATCTTGCCTTTATTTTCCAAAAGATATTTCAATGCAATGAGATTCTCTAAGCTTTCCAGATATCGAATTAATGCATACTCTTCAAGCTCCTCATCCTCAAACAATTCCTTAAATTCCTCCTTATATCTGAATGAAGACACATTAGGTCCCAAATCATTTATGTGATTCTTGATTTTCTCATATACCACATTAATGATTTCATCCTTTTTCTCTTGTGAAATGCCTTCAAGAGGAGTTGGCCTAATCAAATCTCCCATGATTGAACCATCATCCATATAATAGTCAATCTTATGCTCTCTAAAAGTCTTTAAGGCTGTTTTAATCTCAAAGATGCTCATCATATTACGCAAACGGTCATCTATAAAGGATTGGTGTGGCAAAATATCCAATTCCACAGACTCGACTGTAGAAAGCTTAGACTCTGTTTTAAAAGGATCATAAATAAGGGATTCTGCTGCAACTGCGTAAAAGTTAAAGTTTAAGTATTTCTTCTTATTGTAACTTCCATCACCTGCTGCCAAAACATGATTAGACTCTGATGGAACTATTGCCACTTCATTCCAATTTTCATCTAAATCAATTTTGCTTTCAGAAAGTTCTTCAATAGGCTCGTTCAGCTTGCCCTTTTTATTGATAGCTTCTGTATATAACGAATTTAACATGATAAAACCCTTATCAATTAGATTTTAATAAAATATTATAATTTAATTAATAATTTACACTATATAAAAATATAATTTTTTTTCTTAATAAATTTATATAATATATGTTTGCGTTATATAAAAAGTTTTTCAAAGAGCATTTGAAAAATAATAATAAAAAATTAGAAATTACTTAAATAAATATAAATAGTAAAAATAAGAACACAAAAATAATTAAAACAACCAAATAAAAAGTAAAAAAAGTATAAAATAATAAAAAAAAGTAAAAAAATAGTTATTCAGAAGCTTTACGAACTCCAGCAACTATTTCTTGGATTTTTCCTTTAACATCAGAGGTTTCTTCTACAACAGTTCCTGTTACAACAATATCAGCACCAGCCTTTGCTGCTGTATAAGCTGCAACTCCATCACGGATTCCTCCTCCAACTACAAGCACCATATCACTAGTAGCTCTTTTTGTATAAGCAACCATTTCAGGAGGAATAGGTTGATCTGCACCAGAACCTGCTTCAATATAGAAGAATCTCATACCTAAGTTTTCAGCCGCCATTGCATAAATAGCTGGGATTTTAGGCTTGTTTCTTGGAATTAACTTAGCGTCTCCAACCCAACCAACAGTTCCGCCAGGTTCAGCCACTACGTATCCCATAGGAATCTTTTCAATTCCAGTCTTATTAACAGCAGGTGCAGCTAATGCTTGAGCTCCAATGATCCAATATGGATTGTTTGAATTTAAGTAGCTCATGAAGAATATTGCATCTGCATATTTGCTTGCTCCATTGATGTTTCCTGGGAACAAAATAATAGGCAAGTCGATATTTTCAGATAAAGCCTTACAAGTTCCGTCTAAAGCTGCAGTATCTACAGTGGAACCTCCTACCATAATACCGTCACTGCCTCCAGCAATAGCTGCTTTAGCTATTTCAACAGCTTCCTCTGGGCTTTGTTCATCAGGATCTATTAAAGTTAAATGAATTTTACGAGTTTTTAATATCTCTTTAATATGTTCTTCTACATTTTCCATAAAATCACACATATAAATTATAAAGTTAAAAATTAATTAAATTTCATCTTAATTTAATTATTAATAATTATATTATCTTTTTATTAGTATTTAAATATTTAAAAAATTTTATAAAAGATTAAATAGTGTTAAAAAATTCCAAAATTATTAAATTAATAAAAATAGTAACTCAGTAAAAATACCCAATAGTAAAAATAGTAAATCAATAAAAATACCCAATAGTAAAAATAGTAAATCAATAAAAATAGTTAAATCGTATAATGCAAATTAAATAAAAATAGTAAAAATCTAAAGAGAATTAGAAATTCCCTTTTGTTTAAAATATTTAATATCAATATTTTTATTAAAAAATAAAGATATTAAAAGAAGAATAGAATAAATCTATCCTCTTGGTTCTTTAGCTTTGAATCTTAAACCTTTGTAACCACATTTTCTACAAGTAGTAGCTCCAGCAGGATTACGTGCGTTACATTTTAAACAGATTTTTACATTGAACATTCTGTTTTCTGCTTCTTCAAATCTTGCCATTTCATATCCTCCATAGCTAATTATATTAATAGATTAAAATAACTTCAATAAAAATTCAAAAGAATTGATAATAAAAGTTTTAAGAATAAATTATGAAAATTTACATATTCATAACTATTAATAAAATATATAATTTTAATAGTATATAAATGTTAGGTTTTTTATAGGCTAATAATTGAATAAAAGTTAAAATACCCAATAAATTTAAGAAAATAAATGATTTAAAGAGATAAATCATAAATTATTAGATTTTATTATCAAATACAATACAATAAAATACAATAAAATACAATAAAATACAA
>CAMODR010000261.1 GCA_946611495.1 uncultured Methanobrevibacter sp.
TTTTATCTTTAATTTTTATCTTTTTAATATTCATTTCTCAATCTTTTTCAAGTTTTTATCTTTCAATTTTTTATCTTTTTTTAATCATTTTCTATTAATTAGAATAGTTTCATTTATTTGAATTCATTTATCTTATTTACTTTTTGCATTTTAATTTTATTTTAGATTTTTTTAAATTAAGTTTAAATAAACTATTAATATTAGAATTTTAATAATATTTTATAGTATTTATTTTTTAGTAAACTTAGGATTTATTTCAAATTCTAATTAACCAATTATCAAAATTATTAAAAATAAAATAAATATTTTATTATATATTAAATAAAATAAAAATAATAAAATAATTGTATTCATTAAACGTGGAAGTAGAATTATGCAAGTTATAGCAGATCTTGGTGGAACTCCTGGGAAGGATTGTAGAGGTTATTGTAAGTTTTGCTACTTTAGGAAAGTGAAACCTTTAACTGAAGCTCTTGGATGTCAGCACTGCCCTCCAAATAAGGTAGGCTGTGAAAGATGTCTTGAAGGAGTTCAAGAAGCTGGAAAAGAATTCCAACAACCATTTGCTGTTTTAAGTGAAGTTCAAATGGCTTTAATGATGAATCCTATTCGTGATGGAAATCTTAAGGTCAACATAAGCGGTGGAGGAGATGTAAGCTGCTATCCTTATCTTGAAGACCTTATCTCTTCCTTATACCAATGGCAGTTGCCTATTCACTTAGGATACACAAGTGGTAAGGGCATTGATAATGGAGACATTGCAAGCCAATTCTTAAGCCAAGGTGTAGATGAGGTTACCTACACTATTTTTTCAGTAGATCCTGCCTTAAGAAAGGAATGGATGTTGGATCCAAGTCCTGAAGAGTCCTTAAAGGCTGCACAATTATTTGCAGAAGGGGCTGACTTGCATGCTGCAGCAGTTATTATCCCAGGTGTTAATGATGGTCAAGTTTTATTGGACACCTGTGAAAAGCTGGAAGAGTGGGGCGCAAAGGCACTTATGATGATGCGTTTTGCTAATTCCTATGATCAAGGTTTAATTTTAGGAAATGAGCCTGTTGTTGAGGGAATCACTCCTCATGAGCCTCTTCAATTTGAAGAGCTTGTTAAGGAAATAAACTCTGAATTCAACCTTCGTGTCACTGGAACCCCTTTAAGCGATCCAACTATTGGATCTCCATTTATTATAGCTAAGGACGAATATGAGGAATTTTTAGGAATCTTGCCTGAAGTTACAGGTGAAGCGACTTTATTGACATCTAAGATTGCAGCTCCATTTTTAAAGAAGATATTTGACAAGATTGCACCAGACAATGTTAATGTTGTAGCAACTAAAAAGGATATTGCTTGTTTAATGACAAAGCAGGACCTTGAGGCATTGGATTTGGATGAGATAAGGGATGCAGTCATTCTTCCTGGAAGAGCATTCATTCATCGATTAGATGCAGAAAGAATTTTGTCTGAAGATGGTGTTGAACGTCTTGTTGGTTATGGTCCTGATACTTTAAGTGTTGATGGTGAATTAAGTAGTGGAATGACTGAAGAAGATGTTATTGAGCATGAAATAGGTTCTTTCATTGAATTGATTCAAGCTATTAACTTCTTTGGTATGCGCAGGATTTAGTTAATCTGAACTTTTTTTATTTTTAAATGTTCTTGAATAGAAGATCGCTTCATATCCTACTTATTAATATATATTATATTTTAATATAAAGATATTTTTATAATATTTTTTTATTTATTATCATTTTTTTATTTATTATCATTTTTTTATTTTTACTAATTTTTTTATTTATTATCATTTTTTTTTATTCTGATCTAATTTTTTCATTTTTGTGATTTATTACTTTTTTTCTTAAAGTATTATTTTTTCAAATTATCTTTTTCAAATATTAATTCTTTTAAGTTTAATACTTTCACAGTTTAAAGTATTATTTTTTTATAAATTTTCAATTTTTTAAATTTTTTAATTTTATCTTAATTTTCAAATTATTACTTTTTTCTTAAAAAAGTATGATTTATTTTGCTTTTATCACAGTAAAATCTTTTTATTTGTATAATCTAATAGCATATTTTTAATTTAGTTAGAATAATAACTAATTGTTTGTATTATGTGGTTTATTCGTTTATTATTCAACAAAATGGTATTTTAGGCTTTCCTAAAAGTATTACTTTTTTAAAATTTTTATTTTTTTATTTTTTCATTCTTTTTTCTTTTAGTAGATGTATTTTTGTCCTATTATTTTTTAAGGTATTATTTGTCCGATTTTTTTAAAAAAATCTATTAATATTTATTTGTTTTGATTTTTATATATTTTAATTAAATTTAAAAAGTATTACTTTTCATTGTACTAATTAATAAAAAATTTTGAATCATTTCTTACTTATAAACTTTGCTATTTGATTCTTAAAAGAATGTTTATATTATATTTAAAATAAAATAATATTTGTATACCAAATAGCTGGCTATTGCAAAAACTTGCTTTAGGCTTACTCATGCAAACTTAAAAAATAAAGTTTTGCTTGAGTGGTATATTAAACTCTATTTATTAAGGAGGGAAAAAATTGGCAAAGTTTGATGATAAAATCGATTTATACGACGATAGAGGATCATTAGTCGAATCTGATGTCCCAATCGAAGCTATAAGTCCGTTACGTAACCCTGCTATTAAAAGTATTATTAGCGGTGTAAAAAGAACTGTAGCTGTAAACTTAGAAGGAATCGAAAAATCTTTAAAAACTGCTTCCGTAGGAGGAGCAAAATCTAAAATTTTAGGAAGAGAAATGGATCTTGACATCGTAGGTCAAGCTGACTCCATCGCTGCTTCTTTAAAAGAAATGCTTCAAGTAACTGAAGACGATGATACTGTATCCA
>CAMODR010000262.1 GCA_946611495.1 uncultured Methanobrevibacter sp.
ATTGTGATAGCGCTTATTCCATCTCCTTCCATTATGCGCTTTTCCATCTTTTCACATTGCTGGCACCAGTCAGGATATTCGTCTTTTAAAAATATGAAACAATGATCATCCACTTTTTTCACCTACATTAAACAATTATTTTATTGATTATTTGTTAGAAAGCAATTAATTTGTATTTTACAATTAATCCAACTCGTCATCGGAATTATCTTCCATGAATAAAGGAAATCTTGAGAATTTCATGAGATTTTCGATTTTATCTGAATACAGAATAGCATGCTTTAAAGTTAATTGATATAACTGGTCAGCTATAGGCTTATTAATAGGCAATAAACCATGTGCTAAAATAGAAGTATTTCTTTTTTGAAATACTCCCTGAACCCTATAGAAATTTTTAACTATTTTTTGAGTGGATTCACTGAAATCATCCGTTCTGTAACGGGATAATATATTAAGCAATGCATAGCTTGAGCCCAAATCAACATTCATGAATTTATTTCTGGATGTGTATTTGGCTATGTTCTTTTCTCTCAATTCCGCATCTTCCTTTTTATTTGCCCTTTGTTTGACAGAATCCTTTATGACAAAAAAGGATTTGTTATTATTTAGAGTTTCCTTGTCGATTAATTTTGATTGATTAAGCCTTAACTGTGCAATAAGTTCCAGTGTACGATATAGTCTTGCTACCGCATCATCATATTTTCCTTCGTCTATTCTCCTTTTGGCATTATTTAACAAATCAGGAAGATAATAAGGAATATTTTTGCTTATATCTTCACTTGCACTGATTTTCTTGTCTAAAAATTTTTTATTTAGTTTAAGCTGTTTGTAGAAATTAGGTATTTCCTCTTTGAAATACTTAAATAAATATTCATTGGAACTGATTTCGTTTAAAATCTCATTTTCCAGATAATCATTAAGTTTAATATCTTCAAATTTCCCATATTGTGATTCTACTTTAATTGAATCATTGAATTTATCCCAGCTTTCATAGAAATCAACTATTTTGATAAACAACTTGCTGCGTTCTTTTAAATCAGAATATTTTAGTTTATCCTCGGCTTGTGAAAAGTTTTCGCGAGCTGCTAAAAACTGGTATTTGTCAAAGAATTCCTTGCCTCTTTTAAATTCATTAATAGCATAGTTTTCATAGGGATTTTCCTGATCTTTTGTCTTTTCAAAGCCTGATTTTACAGGACCCATTCCATCTTCCCTTGAATCATCAGAGGATTCTCCAAGATAAAGATAGTCTATCTTTTCTTCAATACAAGCCATTACAAGCCCTGCAACCATTGGCTTGGTTCCAACTGTAAAGTCTCCGATTACATTGTATTTCAATTCTTTAAGTTCTTTAATGCATTCGCGAGACTTTATAAAAGAATCATCCACACTTTCATGGTCATCCAGTTCCTTGAAGAGATAATTGGTTATTCCCGTCTCTTCAATTATGAAAAGAGCATTTTCTTTAGACTTTTTAGAGTGGATAAAATAGACTATTTCAGGTTTCAGACTATTTATTCTCTTTATTGAAGGTTCTGTAGCCAGACCTATGGTAAGTATTAATGCTATTTTATTTTCCATGACCATGATATCACAATTAATTATTTCTTAATAGTTAAAATTAAAAATACTCCTTTTTGCATGAATGAATACCCTGATTTAATATTAACCTATAAATTCAGAAATATTTTTTATTTTTATAATTTAAGAATAGCTTTTTATATCGCAAATAATTGAAAAATAAAAAAAGAATAAAATAAAAAAGTGTAAATTTAAGGCTCGCAAACTTTACAAGGAACTTTTCCATCAGCAATAGCTGCATCTCTATTCGGATAGGTTACAAGATTGACATCATCTATTTCCTGAGCCCATTCGCAGCTGGATCTGTGGAACTTGTCTCTAATAGTGCTTGCCCAGTATGGATTGCTCCTGTCTGAAGAACTGGAACTTTGATATGATTCATCATCACTCTCGGAATCATCAGTGTCTTCAGATACTGCAGCTTCAGAACTAGTATCATCGGATACTACAGCTTCAGAACTGGAATCATCGGAAGAGTCTCCAATGCATCCGCTAACAGAAACTACAGCGATAATAGCTATTACAATTATTAATAATGTAAGTCTCTTCTCCTTAACCATAAAAAACCCCATTTTGCAATATCCATTTAACTAGTTAAAGAACTAATATCTTACCTTTACTTTATCTACTTTAGCGCTTTTATAAATAAGATGCTTATGGTAAGTTGCAGCCTGATTACCTTTTAACCATTTGCTATTTCGCCATTTGCCTTTATATTTATAATGAATCTTTACTTTATATTTAGTATTTTTAACTGGTTTGCCATTCTTGTCAAGGAAAACATCAACTTCTTGAGAACTGTAACTTTTCCATTTAAAAGTTTGAATAGTATATTTTCCTTTATGTTTGGTAGTGTATTTATTCATTTTTACAGGCATTGTAACAGTTTTTGCTTCAACAGCACCGACTGAAGCTAATGCCATACCAATTACAAAAATAGTAAGAACTGATAAAACAACAATTTTTCTTTTATTCAATTACATCCCCTCTATTATTTAGAAAAAAGTTTAAAAAAAGTATATTAAACTATAATTAATATTATTATCTTTAATGAGTTATATAATTTTATATTTAGGTTTAGAGAAAGGATTCGAAAAACTGTTCAATTAAAGTTTATAATTAAAAAAAGGAAAAAACAGAATGATAAAAAAAATCTTAATTTTAAAATTTGATTAAAATCCAAGATTATCTGATAACGATAAAATATCTCTATTAGAAAATCTCTAAAAAAAGACTTTTTTCATTATTTCACTAAAAAGTCAAGTCAAATCAATACAAAAAGCAGT
>CAMODR010000263.1 GCA_946611495.1 uncultured Methanobrevibacter sp.
GCAAGGGTTATTTCAGATTTAATAATCTCTAACTGTGTATTTGATAATGTGTCCAGTGAAAACAACGGAGGATCAATTTTTGTTGATAGTTTTGCTGGCGACTCTGTTTTCAGAAGTGAAGTCAACATAAACAATACATTATTCAATAACTCTTCCTCAGGTTTTGGAGGAGCTATCCTTCAATTGGATGGAAATCTCATCATTAACAATACAAATTTCACTTACAATCAAGCACATTTTGATGGAGGTGCAATATATACAAGCTACGCTGCTGTTGAGATTTACAATTCCCGATTCAACTCCAATAACGCCAGTTACAGCTGTGGAGGGGCATGTTATTTTGATGAGGAAAGTGCAACACTCGTAGGAAATTATTTTGAAAACAATATCGGTTCTGAGGGTTCTGCAATTTTTGCATATGATAATGACTTAACCTTGAAGGGAAATTACTTCAACAATCCATCTGGTGGTTCAAGCATTTATACAGCATATGGTAAAGCGAATTTTGACAACAAAAACAATTTTACCAATGATAAAAAATCTCTCAACAATACTAATAACAACTATAATTTTGAAAATGATGCAGCAGAACCATTAATTATAATCAACAATACAATAGACTTTGACAAATTGCCTGAAAAATTTGATTTGAGAGACAAAAATTGGGTCACTCCGGTTAAGGATCAAGGTTTCATGGGATCCTGCTGGGCATTTGGAAACATGGCTGCACTGGAATCCGCATTGCTTAGATATACAAATAAGACATATAACTTGTCTGTAAACAATATGCAAAATTTAATGCTCAAATATTCAAAATATGGATCTGACACTCTTTCAGAAGGTGGAAATCCATTTACCGCTATGGCATATCTGATTGATTGGATTGGAGCTTTCTCTGGAGACTATGATGAATATGATGAAATGGGTAAGATATCTCCATTCTTAGGAACTGATGAAAATATTCTCATTCAAAATGTGGTTGCAGTTCCTCCAATAACTGCAACAAACAGGGACTTGCTTAAAAATGCCATAATCACTTATGGAGCTGCAGCAGTCAGTCATCGCGCTGATTTCAATGAAAATAAATATTTCAACAAAACAAAAGCTGCACAATATTATTATGAAGCATCAGCGGAGTCAACCCATAGGATTTGTGTTGTTGGATGGGATGACACTTATTCCAGATATAATTTCCTGAAAACTCCTAAAGGCGACGGCGCATGGATCTGCAAAAACAGCTGGGGAACCGGCTGGGGTGATGAAGGATACTTCTACATATCCTATTATGACACCTCCTTTGGAGACAAGGAAAGCGTTTGCTACATAATCAACAACGACTCATACAACAGGATTTACCAACATGATGTTGGTGGAGATTGGAAGTGGATACCTGAAGGCAAGTATTATTACAGTGTTTTCACTGCCGATGAGGATGAGCTTCTTAGTGCTGTTGGAACCTGCTTCAATGAAAGTGGCAGGGCATATGAGTTTACAATATCAGTAAACGATGTTGATGTATATACTCAAAAGGGTGTAAGCAAATTCTATGGATATGAAACAATCAAGCTGGATAAACTTGTCCAAATTAAAAAGGGAGATAAATTTAAAGTTACCTTTAAGAATTTGTTGTGTGTCGTCCATGACCTTAGAATTCCTACTCCACGTGGTCAGTCTTTTGTAAGCGATGATGGCAAGGCATGGGAAGACTTGGCGAAAGTAATGTTTGTAGCAATTCTCAAGGCATATACCGTTTCTGACTTGAACATTACCAAAAATCTTGTGAAATATTATGGTGATGAAGCTCCGTTTGTTGCTGAAGTCAACGCTAGTGAAGATGTAACCTTTGAAATTAATGGAACTTCATATCCTGTAAAAGCAGATGAAAATGGTTTGGCTAAGCTGGAAATTAATTACAAACCGGGTAATTATTCCATTACCACTACATATAATGGGGTTTCCATTGTCAATTATGTCATGATAAAAAGCACTATCCTCTCTTCTGATGTTGTTAGAGGAAACAACAGTGATTATAATTATAAATTGCAGGTCTTGAATTCTACTGGTAAAGGTTTGAACAAGACCAATGTCACAATTTCTATTAATGGAAAATCCAAGGTTTTCATGACTGACGAGTCAGGATACATTACAATTCCATTTAAAAAATTGACTGCATTACAGAAAATCACTGTTACCAATCCTATAAATTCTGAAGTTAAAACAACTACAATCAAGATTGTTTCAAGGTTCAGCGGTGCTAAAAATCTTGTGATGTATTACTTCGACGGAAGCAAATTCAAGGTTAAAGTCATAGGTGATGATGGCAAAGTTGTTGGCAAAAATCAAGTAGTGGCTATAAAAATCAACAAAAAAACATACAAGGTAAAAACCGACGCTAAAGGTTTTGCTACTTTGAAAATTCCAAAGACAGTAAAACCAGGCACTTACAAGATAACAGCAACATACAAAGGCCAGACTATCAAAAAAACAGTTAAGGTTAAACAGAACCTCAAGGCTAAAAAGAAATACACTGTTAAAAAGTCTGCCAAAAAACTCATCATCAAGGCAACCCTCAAGAATGGCAAGAAAGCACTTAAGAATAAAAAAATAACTCTTAAAATTAAAGGTAAGACATTAAAAGCAAAAACCAATAAAAAGGGAATTGCCAAATTTACCATTAAGAAAAAGATTATTAAAAAACTCAAGAAAGGTAAAAAATACACTGTAAAAATAACTTACCTTAAAAACACTATTAAAACAAAAGTTAAAGTCAAGTAGATCATTGCATCTACTTTCTTTTTTCTTTTTTTTTAAATTTAAAAAATTACTTATTTTTTCTTTTTTTATTTATTGTATCGG
>CAMODR010000264.1 GCA_946611495.1 uncultured Methanobrevibacter sp.
AATTTGATTACATCAGGCATTCTTGCCATTGTTCCATTTGGAAGAGTTATTTCACATAATACACCACATGGGTTAAGGCCTGAAAGCTTCATAAGGTCGATGGTAGCTTCTGTGTGGCCGTCTCTTTCAAGTACTCCACCTGCTTTTGCTCTTAGTGGGAATACGTGACCTGGGTGGTTTAAATCACTTGGTTTTGCATCAACTGCTGATGCTGCCTTTACAGTAGTTACTCTGTCTGCAGCGGAAACGCCAGTGGTTACTCCTTCTGCAGCTTCAATTGTAATTGTAAATCCAGTACCATATGTACTTGTATTGTTTTCAACCATTAAAGGAAGTTCAAGTTCATCTGCTTTTTCTGGAGTTAGGCAAAGGCATACGATTCCGCTTCCTTCCCTAATGAGAAGTGCCATTTGCTCTTCAGTTAAGTATTCTGATGAGAAAATCATGTCTCCTTCATTTTCTCTGTCCTCATCGTCAGTTACAATAACTCCATTTCCAGCTTTTATTGCTTCTATTGCTATTTCTACACGTTCAATTGGACTTCCTTTTAATTTTTCTTCTTGATTCATAGTAGAGCTCCTTAGTTGTTTGTATTAAAAGTTTTCTAGATTCTAATACTAGAATCAGGGCAAAAAAAGGATATTTTATTTAAGTAAATAAGTATGATTTGATAAATTATCCATACATAAGATAATCTAAATTATTCACTTTAAACTCATATTCTCTTCCATCCGGACTGTCACCGTCGGTTTTGGACTTTCACCAAATCAACACATCTGTGCTCGTGGACTTATCATTTAAAATAGCATTTTTTGTAATTTGTTCAATTATAATCTAATGAATCACCACCGGTGGAGAATTTCACTCCGCCCTGAGAATTGTATATTAAAATATATTCTTATTTATTTAAATAGTTTTATATATTTTTGGCTCTGTGAAATCCTATATTTTTGATGTAAAATTAGCTTAAATTTTGGCTCTGTGAAATCATATATTTGATTTAATTGGATTGGTCTGTAGATGTTAACTTTAAACATTTGAATTTGGTTTATTTGTTTAGTAGATGTGTACTTCTCTTCTGTTGATTCCATTGAATTGTCTTTTTATATTAATTTTTTTAATTTTTTATTCTTATTTTAAAGTTTAATTTTAAAAGCCTAAAAATGGATTTACTATTTATTATAAATAGTAAATCGCTTTAAATTAAAAATAAGTTTATTTATAGTTTTAGATTAACATAATACTTTTCATATGCTCTTTAATTAGATTTTTAAATAATTAAAACATAAATATTATTGCAGCAAGAAATGGTGAAAATCATAAAAAAAGCTGTGGGAGGTGGTGGGATAGTGGACATGTCTAATATTATCACTATGTTCTTAAATATGATAAATACACTTTTTGTTGTGTTGACGTATTTTAAGAAGTAGGTGAGTAGGGGAAAAAATTCCCCTTCTCTTTAGGTAATATTACTATGTCTTTATAATTATAAATATTTTTTGGAGGAAGCTTATGAATTCTATAATTTTAATTTCCCAAGTAATTATTATTGTTTGTGGAGTATTGGTGCTTAATCGAGATTATAAAAAAGAAATGAAGTTTGGAAAATTTGAGTATGCATTTATCTTTTGTTTAATTTTACTTTTTATTTGCTTTATTTATAACCTCTTTCATTAGTATCATTTATTAAATTATATTTTTTATTTTTTTTATTTTAACTTATACGATTTTTTTATTTTTTTCAGCTTATATAATATTTAAATAATTTTAAATCTTATTAAAACATAATATTAATAGAATTTCTATTTTTAAGATTGAAATATCCAATATAATCTATTGGATAAATGATTAAATATTTTATTGATTCTGTGATTTTATGAAGTGGAAAATTGGTGATGTTAAAATAGACAATCAAATAGTTTTGGCTCCTATGGCTGGTGTATGTGACTCTGCTTTTAGAACTATAGTCAAATCTATGGGTTGTGGGCTTATTGAAACAGAAATGGTTTCAGATAAGGCTGTTATGTATGGCAATTGGAAAACTAAGGAAATGCTATATATGACTGATTTTGAACGCCCAATTTCACAGCAGATTGTCGGATCTGATATAGAATCACTGACATTTGCATCTAAATACATTTGGGAAAACACCAATGTGGATATTATCGATATAAATATGGGATGTCCTGTAGCTAAAGTGACAAATAGGGGTAAGGCAGGAAGTGCATTGCTAAAGGACCCTATGAAAGTCAAGTCTATTGTAGAATCTATTGTAGATATAATAGATATTCCCCTCACAGTTAAAATCAGAAGTGGTTGGGATAAAAATAGCATTAATGCAGTGGAAATTGCAGGAATCGTAGAAGATGCAGGTGCATCAGCAATTACTGTACATCCTAGAACAAAAGACCAAGGATATTCAGGTAAATCTGATTGGAATATTATTAAAGAAGTCAAGGAGAATGTTAGCATTCCAGTCATTGGAAATGGGGATATAAAGTCCTGTTTCGATGCAAAGAGAATGATTGAGGAAACTCAATGTGATGCAGTCATGATAGGTAGGGCAGCACTTGGAAATCCTTGGATAATTAGGGATTGTGTCAATTATCTTTATGATGGAACTCTTCCTGAGGGCATTGGTCTTGAAGATCGAATAGATATGCTAAAGAAACATGTTGATTTGCTTGTAGCAAATAAGGGTGAAGAATTTGCAATTCCTAAAATGAGAGCTCATGCTGCATATTATGTTAAGAAGCTTCCAAGAACTCTTGAATTAAAGCAGCAAATATTTAAAATGAATACAAAAGACGATTTATTTGCCTTATTGGATGATTT
>CAMODR010000265.1 GCA_946611495.1 uncultured Methanobrevibacter sp.
GGGTGGTTAAAAAAATAACCACATTTTTATACTATAAAAAATATATATGGAAATAAGTTTGTAATTTAAAGTATAATATTAAAGAGGTCATGATATGTTTGGTAGTGATGAAAAGGAGTATTTGCTGAATATTTTACATTCCACTCCACGTTTAGTTGAAAACAAACTGATAAAAAATAATCGTCCTTTAAATCATAGGCAAGATTATTTTTACCTTAAAGATGCCATTGATATATTTTTAAATGAAGATACTGACAATAGGTTTTTTATAATGCCTGGTATTAGGGGTGTAGGTAAAACAACAATTCTATATCAATTATTTGACTATTTGCATAATCAAAAAGATATTCCTCAAACTCAAATTTTATACTTGGACTTGGATAGACTTAAAGATTTTGGAAATATAAACCTTCAGAAATATTTGGATATTTTTATAAGGGATATAAATGAAAGGAATTTTTTAAACAACAATCCCTTATTCATATTTGTGGATGAGTCACAATATGTCAATAATTGGGCATTAGTGGGAAAAATTATTTTTGATGAAACAAAAAATGTTTTTTTAATTTTCACCGGGTCCGATGCTTTAAATTTAGAATCTAATAATGATGCTGCAAGAAGGGCAATAAAAAAACAAATATATCCCTTAAGTTTTAGCGAATATCTTTATTTAAAATACGATTCACCTATCCCTAAGGACTTGGAAGAGAAATTTATTGATATGATCTTTACAGGAAACATTAGCGAAGCTAGAGAAATTGAAAAAGATTTAAAGTTAAATGTTTTCATGAATATTAAAAGAGATATTCAAAAAGAATGGGAGGATTATATTCAATATGGTGGATTGCCATTTTCTTTCAATAGGGAGGATAATGAAATCATTCAATTAACTATAGATATGAAAAATCGAATAATAGAAAAGGATTTGGATCTTTTCGGTTCTTTTACAAGTTCCACTCGTTTAAATGCCTATCAATTATTGAATATCATAGCTTTACAAAAGCCAAGTGAAATTTCTTTAAATAAATTGGCTAATATCTTAGAAATTTCTAAAAAAACGGTTGATAATTTGTTATCTACATTAGAAGAAACTCAAATAATTTTCCATATAGATTCTTATGGGCCTATTGTTAAGCGTACTAGAAGGCCTGCAGAATATTATTTTTTGTCTACTCAAGTCAAATCCTGCATATATCAAAGTAACGGTCAAGCAACAAGAAATAAAAATGAGTATTTAGGTTTTTTAGTAGAGAATTTAGTTGCTTCAACTTTATTTAAAGTAAAAAATAAATTCAGGAATGATTTTGGAATTTTTTATGATCCTGAGAATGAAGGTGTTGATTTCTTAATCAATACTTTAAGCGGAGATGTGATACCTGTTGAAGTGGGAATAGGTCAAAAGAATAAAAGACAGATAAGTGGTGCAATTAAAAAGTATAAGTCTGATTATGGATTTGTAATTTCTAGTACAAAATCTGAAATAACTAAGGATGGAAATGTGATTTTCATTCCTTTAATCACTTTCTCTTTATTATAATTAGTAATTAACTTTATTGATTACTTATTTAACGGATTTAGGATAAATTATTTATCATTTTTTAATTGAATTTATATTAATTAGGATTGGATTTAAATGAAATCAAAAAATATAGCTATTGCAGGTGAGATAACTCCTTCAAAAACAATCATCCCTCTCATATCAAGGCTTAAGGAACTTGACAAGGAAGAAAAGCTAAACTTTAAGATAAACAAGATAATTGGCCTTTATCATGGAGAGTCCTCAAAATCACTTCTTGAGACCTGTTGCGACGAAACTTATGATATTGGAGAAGGAAGAAGAGGGGAAAAGAAGAATTCAAATGCAAAATTAGCTTATCTCATATCAAAAGACATAATCAAGGCATTCAATGCCCTTAGAGGAAAGAATATAGATCTTCTTATCACTGCAGGCAATGCAGGAGATGTTAGAAAGGCTATTGTGGCAGCAAATCTATTAAAAATCCCAGTCATACATATTGAGCAGGATATATACAATCCGATTGAGGTAATATCTTATGCTAATATTGTGACTGTGCCAGAAGCAGATTATAAGGAGTTTTTAGAGCGCAATTACAGTCTAAAAAATGTAGTAAACATCAAAGGATATCCTATGGTAAAGTACCTAAGTGATTATATAAACGAGGGTAATCTTAAGGATAAGGAAGATATTTATGCAGAGTATGGCGTTAAGGACTTTGTTCTCTTGGTTTTGGGAGGAGACTTAAAGGACCAGGACATTGAGCCTCTAATAAGGTCTGTTGAAGAGTTGAACCTAAAGGTTCTCATTGCTCCATACAGATTTGATAGGAATATGGTAAAAGATACAGTCATTTCTCCAAATGTAAAGGTTTTGGACCAATATGTTGATCTTTTAAGTTATATAAACGCTTCATCTGCACTCATCTATGCTGCAGGAATGGGAATGACTATAGAGGCTGCATACTTCAATAAGCCATCAATAAAAATAGAAGGATTCCACACAAGGCATGCAAGTGTTGACCTGGCTCATATGCTGAATATTCCGATTGTAAGTATAGATCAAATTCCTGATGCCTATGAAGGTCTTAGCCAAATAGATTTTGACAATTCTGGAAAACTCTTAAAAAATGCAGAGGAATCCATTGAAGAGCTTGTAAAAATAGTCAATGAATTTGATAAAAATAAGTTTAAAAAGAGTGGATTCGGCTCAACCAAAAACATTTGGAATAGTAGAAAAGAGTTTAGGTAATATGCGTCCATATTTTTTTTACATAATGGAACATCCTAATTGAGCTCGTTTTTATCATAGTTTCTTT
>CAMODR010000266.1 GCA_946611495.1 uncultured Methanobrevibacter sp.
AGTATTTTTCTAAAAAATAGTTTTTTAAGTAAGTTTGGTTTTTATAAAGCATTTATATAAAAAAGAGTTTTAAAAATTATGATGAAAAACTTATTCTATAATTTTTATTTTTTCATCATAGATAATATGATCATTCTCAATGAAATCGATTATTGTCCTATTGAACAATTCGCTGTCAATCAGGTTCCAGAGATGATTTCCCTTATTGATTTCAATAAGCCTTGCATTTTTAAAGATATTTTTAAGTTTTATTGCAGAATAGGTACAGCTTAAGTCTTCCTTATTTCCATAAGCCAACAATATCTCTTTTTTGTCTAATATCTTATTGTTTAGATTATTTGGAATTGTGTAATTTAATGATTCAAAGGCAATTTCCTTTTCTTTTTGTATTCTCATATCAAGATCATTTTCCATAAAATCATAATAATCCTTCTTGATTCCAAAGTATCTTAAGTAGGCTTTGGTGATGAAACTGTCTGGCTTTTCATTTAGGTACTCTGCCTTTGTCTTTCCAATTATATTGATTATTGAACTTTCTTTGCTTTCTTTTCTATCGGCTATCTCAAGTCCTGATAATATTAAATGATTTACTAATTCTGGCTTTTTATTAAGTATTTCTATAGCTATTGAAGCGCCAATGCCTAAAGCTACAATATTTACAGGTTTTGATAATCTTATTTTGTTTTCATTTTCCTTATTTTTTAGCAAATCTTCTAAAAAATCAATTATTATGTCTGAAGACTCATTTATTGAAAACTTTCCATCAGACTGGCTTTCTCCATGATGGGGCAAGTCTACGAAAATGCAGTGGTAGTCTTTGAAGTATTTATCATATCCTTCCATTTGCTTTGTCCAAATCCATTTGGACACTATTTTAGAATGTAAAAATAGGATAATTTTCTCATTTTCATTTCCCATTTCATGATATGCTAAATTCTTATAGTATTTTGAATCCATTTTATCCCCATATTTTTGTGAATTTGAAGATTTTCAATATCGTTTTAATATATTAGAACAAAACTTATATATATTTATAAATTGATATTATTAATTATATTAAAATGACTTATTAAATTAACCTCAATTACTTAACGCAAATAAGTCACTAATTTAATATTTCTTTTAAAATAAAAAACTTATGAATTGTGATATTATGAAAGCAGACGCATATAAAATTGTTGATGATGTTTATTGGGTAGGTGTTTTAGATTGGGACATTCGTGATTATCACGGATACTCCTTAAACGGAACTACCTACAACTGTTATTTAGTATTTGGTGAAGATAAGGTAGCTTTGATTGATAATGTTTATCCTGGAAAATCCGAACAGTTCTGGGGAAGAATTAAAGATGCATTTGAAAAAGAGGGAAGAGAATTCAAGATCGATGTGGTTATTCAAAACCATATAGAAAACGACCACAGCGGTTCTCTCGGTGAAGTTGTTGCAAAATTCCCTGATGTTGAAGTCTACTGTTCCAAAAAAGCAGAGCCAGGTCTTAAGAACCACTTGCCTGAACTTGCTGACTTTGAATTCAACACTGTAAAGACAGGCGACTCCCTTGACATTGGCGGAAAAACCTTCCAATTTGTAAACGCTCCAATGCT
Organism: uncultured Methanobrevibacter sp.; assembly: GCA_946611495.1. GTDB lineage: Archaea > Methanobacteriota > Methanobacteria > Methanobacteriales > Methanobacteriaceae > Methanobrevibacter. Next base: position 1,606 of record CAMODR010000266.1, read on the forward strand.
TCACTGGCCTGACAGCATGTTTACCATGTTAATGGAAGATGGAATATTATTTTCCAACGATGCATTCGGTCAACATATCTGCTTATCTGAAAGATTAGACACTGATGTGGACCCAGTTATATTGACTGAAGCTGCAAGAAAATACTATGCTAACCTAATCACTCTTGCTTCTCCAATGGTTGGAAGAAAGATTGAAGAGCTTGCAAGCTTAGGTCTTGTAGACATCTTAAAGATGATTGCTCCATGTCACGGTCAGATATTCACTAACCCTAGCTTCATTCTTGACTTATACACAAAATGGTCTACTGGAAGCTATGAAGGAAACAAGATTACTTTCATTTATGACACAATGCACCACTCAACCCAAAGAATGGCTTATGCTATGGCTGAAGGTGTAATGTCTGAAGGTGTTGAAGTCAAGATGTACTTCATGCATGATGACGATAAGAGTGATGCAGTGACTGATGTTCTTGACTCTAAAGCAATCTTTGTCGGTGCTCCTACCATGATGAATAATCCATTCCCTGGAATTGGAGATGTAATGTATTACTTAAACTGCCTTAGCTTTGGAAACATTGAAACCAAGAAGGCTGTTGTATTCGGTTCTAAAGGTTGGGCTGGAGGTTCTGCAAGAGTCTTAGCAGCAAACCTTGAAGGTGCTGGATTTGAAGTGGTTGAGCAAAAAGAGCTTGATTTCAAACCTTCTGAAGAAGACCTTGAAGAATGTTATGAAATCGGTAAGAAAGTTGCTCAAATGATTAAGGATTAACTCTCAAGCTTTTTTGGCCTGCGGCCAAAAAACCTTGACCAAAATTTTTATCACTACTTGTATGGATATGGCAATTTTTTTCAAATTGGTTTTTTATGCCAATTTCTATTTTTTTTTAATTTTTTTTAATTTAAACTTATTTGGCTATTTTTTAATGATTTATTGATATAGGTGATTTTTATTAGTGAAGAGGATGACTTAAGAATGATTGAAGAGCATAATCAAAAGTCAGTTGAGGAATTGGTTGATAATTTTGCCTATGTTTATATTAATCTGGTTGATGGACGGTCCTTTTTATTAAAGAAAGAGCATCGCTTTGAATTTAATAATGGAAAATTTATGATTTATGATAAGAATTTGGAAGTTGATATAGTTGATATCCATTCTATAGAATTCTCTGATTAATCTCACTCTTTTTTAGTTTCACTATAAATTTCTGCTTTTTGTTTATTTTTTT
>CAMODR010000267.1 GCA_946611495.1 uncultured Methanobrevibacter sp.
TTTAATTAAAATTTAATTAAAATTTTATTAAAATTCAATTTTTAAAGTTAATTAAAATATTTGCTCATTACTTAAAAGTGTGATAAAATGGATTTAAAGTATATTATTGTATTGTTTTTCTTAACATTCATTGCTACAGTAGTCTTTACTTTCTTTGTTAGACGTACACTACTGGATGCAGATGTTTCAGATAGTCCTATCGTAAGTGAACATAGACATAAGGCAGGAACTCCTACCATGGGAGGAATTGCTTTCTTATTTGCTATTTTATTTATTGTTTCTATCTACTATAAAAATACAAACATTTTAATCGCTTCCTTTGTCATGCTTACTGGTGGAGTAATGGGAATGCTTGACGATTTGTTAGGTCTTAAGGTTAAGGAGTATCAAAAGGTCGTAAAGAACATCAGTGATTCTGTAGTTCCTATAGGATTATTGGATCTTGGGCCTGGTGAAGAGGCAAGAGTCACTACTGATAAGGCAAAGAAACAGGTAAATGGTTATGTTGAAGATGGCAAGTTGGAGATTGTGGCTGAAATTCCAATCAAGTATGAGCCAAGTGAAGGCACTAAGATCATTGTTCAATTGTTGCCAGGTTTCTTCTTGGCTTTAGCAGCTGTTGTCACTACTCTTGGAGGATTCACATTAGGTCTTTTAACTTATCCTGTTTGTATAATTGCTATTTTAGGTTCAATCAATTCAATAAATCTTATTGATGGAATGGATGGTTTGGCTGCAGGTATTGTTGCAATCGCTTCATTTTCATGTTGTATCTATGGATATATCTGTGGGAATATGGATATAATTCCAGCATTTGCTATTTTAACAGGAATATGTCTTGGATTTTTAGTTTTCAATAAGTATCCTGCTTCAATATTCATGGGAGATACTGGTTCATTTATTTTAGGTGCAGGTTATGCGACTGCTGTGCTTCTTGGAGACATTCCTTACTTTGGTGTGCTTGCTTTGGCAGTTCCAATAGTCTCTGTAGTAATCAGTCTAATGCACAGGGCTCATATAATCACTTTGCCTGTAGAACCTTTGCATCATACCTTGAATTATCATGGAATGTCTGAGATAAAGATAGTCTTAAGCTATTGGGCTTTGACTGTTCTTGCTTGTGCAATTGGAATACTTGCAAAACTTTATATCTTTGCATAATTTTCATTATTTAATTTTTATTCATTTTAAATTTTTATTCATTTCATTAAAAAATTATCTTTTTATTTTTTTTAGCATTATTTTTATTATTTATCATTAATTTTAAAATTAAATCAATTTAAGTGGTAATATGTCAAAAACATTCTTTTTAAATGAATTAGCAGATTCAATATCTTCGAAGAAGACTTTTTCTATTGGCCAACTTGCAGAAGCCATTGGAGGTAAGATATATGGCAGTGACGATTATAAATCTCCAAATGGATTCAACGGTATTTTTGAGACCTTAAACGAAGCTGTTGAAGGAGACATTGTCATAAGGCATTGGATCAATGGAAAAGGAGTTGAAATAGCTAACGATAAAAATGTCGCATGTCTAATCACTCTCAATCCTAAGGAAGATGCATTGGATGTTGCTTCCAAGCTTTCATTTCCGGTGATTGTCGTTGATAGAATCGAGTTTGCTAATGCATTTGCACTTAAATGGACAATTGATAACTTATCTCCAAACGCTAAAAGAATAGTCATCAGCGGAACAAATGGAAAGTCAACCAGTTCTCATTTGATTTATCATATATTGGCTCACGCAGGATATAATGTCTTTACAAATACCGATGCTAAATCTGAATTTAACACTTTAATTGATCCAATGGTTGCTAAATTAATTTCAGAACAGGTTATATCTAAGCAGAACATTGATGTAAGAAGCCTTGACTGTATTGCAGACCTTAAGGACCTTGATGCAGAAGGAAAGCCACTTAATAAGGCTGCTTTTGATTATATCGTTGTTGAAGTCTCTGAAGTTCAAGGCTGGGGCACAGACCTTATGAAAAGCCATGCATTATATATGTCTTCAGCAATCAATCCTGATGTTGGAGTGGTTACAAATGTTGCAATGGACCATATTGGCCTTGTAAATAGCATTGAAGAGGTTTTTGAAGAGACTTCTGGAGTGGTTCAAGCTACAAATCATGGAGGAGTCGTCTTAAACTTTGATGATGAGAATGTTTTGGCTATGAAGGATTTGGCAAATGAAGGCGTTGACATATATTACACCTCAATGGAAAAGGATTCAATTTCTAGTTATGATGAGAGTGATGATAGGAAAATTTACTTTGATAGGGACAATAAGGCAATATTCTATGATAAGAAGCCTATCTTAAGTTATGAGGAGCTTCCATTTACTGGTGAGCATTTTATCAGAAATATCCTTTCAGCCATTTCTGCATGCATATCCCTTGGCATATCCCTTGAAGATATAGTTGAAGGGGTAAAATCATACAGGCCATTAAGCAGAAGATTTACAAGACTATATGATGAGCCTATTGTTATAGATGACTTTGCACATAATCCTGATGGAATTAAGAACACTGTAAGGGCAGCTTATGACCTTGCTGAAGAGTTGGATAAGGGAGATTTATATGTTGCTTGTGCAATAAGAGGCTCTCGTGGAGAGACCTTAAATGGACTTAATTCAGAGGCTTTGGCTGAAGTCATTAAGGAATTGCGCCATAGAAATGATGATGAGATTGAAAAGGATAGCAGTGTGAAGAAAAGGGAAATTTATTTAATCCTATCCTCAAGCATTGACTTGGTGGACCACTTGAATTATGTTGAAGACTTTGAAAGGGATATATTCCTGGCTAATTTGGATAAGGAAA
>CAMODR010000268.1 GCA_946611495.1 uncultured Methanobrevibacter sp.
ATAGCATTGCCTATATTTTTATTCTTCTTATCTTTCATGTTAGGAAGATATCCTGTAGCGCCTATAGATGTAATAAAAACTATTTTAAGTCCTATATTTCCATCTTTGGCTGTATCCTCTGAATTAAATTCTATAGTATTCACTATAAGATTGCCTAGAATTATTGCAGCTTTGCTTGTTGGTGCAGCTTTATCTATAGCAGGTGCTTCATTCCAAGGGATATTTAAAAACCCTCTAGTTTCACCTGACTTGTTAGGTGTGTCTATGGGAGCAGGTTTTGGAGCGGCTATTGCTATATTAGCCAATGCTGGAAATGCATTAATTCAATTGTCTGCCTTTGTTTTTGGTCTTGTTGCAGTATTCATTACATTTACCATTTCAAAAACTTATAAGGCTGGCGGAATTTTGCTTCTTGTCCTTTCAGGTACTGCAGTTTCTGCCTTCTTCAATGCATTGATTTCAGGAACTAAGTTTATGGCAGACCCTTATGATAAGTTGCCTCAAATTACTTACTGGCTTATGGGCAGTTTATCTGCGGTTAACTTTGATAAGTTGGCTATGATAATTCTTCCCTTGGTCATTGGTATAATTGTGATCATGATTTTAAGATGGCATTTGAATGTATTGTCAATGGGTGATGAGGAAGCTCAATCATTAGGTTTGAATCCTTCCAGACTTAGGCTGATTGTTATTATAGCTTGTACTTTAGTGACATCTGCTGCAGTTTCCATAAGCGGTATAATTGGATGGATTGGTCTTGTTGTTCCTCATATGACTCGTATCATTGTAGGTCCAGACCATAAGATACTTCTTCCAGCTTCCTTAAGCATTGGAGCAAGTTTCTTGCTTTTGATTGATAATATTTCCAGAACTTTCATTTCAATTGAAATTCCTATAGGTATTTTAACTGCAATTATCGGTGTGCCATTATTCCTTTACTTGCTTAGAAAAGGCTATTCTGAATGGAGTTAGTAAAAAACTTAATTGCCGATTTAAAATTATTTAAATCATTTATTTAATCATTAAATTATTCTTCTCTTATCTTTTTTAGATTTTCTCAGGTGTTTTTATGACAAAATTAGTTGAAGTTAAAGATGTTTCATTTTCTTATGAAAAGGATTCTCCTATCGTATTTGAGAATATAAATTTTTCAATTGAAAAGGGAGATGTCTTATGTATTTTAGGCCCAAATGGAACAGGAAAAACTACTTTGATAAAAACATTAAATGGTCTTCATAAGGTAAATTCAGGAGAAGTCCTTTTGAATGGAACAAACATTAAAGATCTTTCATTCAATGAAATTGCAAAGCTTGTTGGATACATTCCTCAAGGGCATGTTCCATCATTCCCATTTAAGGTCTTTGATGTTGTTTTAATGGGCAGGTCCCCTTACATTAATCTATCTTCATCTCCCCGCGCTGAAGATAAGGAAATTGCTTTAAATGCACTTAAAACCCTTGGAATAGAAGATTTAAAGGATAAAAGTTATACTAATTTAAGTGGTGGAGAACGTCAATTGGTCTTTTTAGCAAGAGTATTGGCTCAAGAGCCTGATTTGCTTATTCTTGATGAGCCTACAAACCATCTTGACTTTGGAAATCAGATAAAACTTCTTGAGATGATAGAACAGTTATCCGAGCTTGGTCTTGCAGTCATTATGTCTTCACATTATCCTGATCACGCTTTTTTAGCGGCTTCTAAAGTAGCTATTATGAAGGATAAAAGTTTCATTGACTTTGGAACTCCAGAGGATGTTTTAACTGAGGAAAACCTTCATAAGGCTTATGGAATTGATGTGAAGCTTGTTGAATTGGAAGACAATAGAAAGATATGTGTTCCTTTAAAGACTAATTTAGAGTTGGTTATGAGTAATTATTCTAAGAAGTACTCTAAGGATTAATTTGAGTATGCTTGAATTATTTAAAAATTATCTAAAATTAAAATTAATATTCATTAAAAGTTATTATATACTATAAAATTTAAAATAAGAATAATCATAATTGAGTAATATCAATTTTTTTATTTATTCAATTATTTATTAAAGTTAAAGATTTATTTAAATTATTTATTAATTATTTGGTGTTAATATGGTTAGCATAGAAGACTATGAAGAACAATTAGCTAAAGCTGGCGAATTCCACGGAGAAATCTGTGGTGGAATTGCTATCGGTACTAAACTTGCAATGTATGGAATGGAACTAATGGGTTTTGAATTAAACCAACGTCATAAAAACCTTATTGTATTTTTAGAGATTGACAGATGCATGTCTGATGCAGTTCAATCAGTGACTAAATGTTCTATGGGTAAAAGATCATTAAAACAAATGTATTATGGTAAATTTGCAGTGACTTTCTATAATATGGATACTGGTGAAGCTATTAGAGTGTCTGATGCAGATGCTAATAAGCAAGAAAAGAAAAGAGAAACCAGAGACGAAATGATTGAAAGGTTTAAGAGAACTCCTGCAGAAGAGCTATTCAATGTAGAAAAAGTTCATGTTGAGTTAAAACCTTCTCAAATGCCTGGTAAACCTCATACCAGTGTATTCTGTTCTGTCTGTGGTGAAAAAGTTACTGATGGTCGCCACTTGAATCGTGGTGGAAAACCTGTATGTATTCCATGTGCAGAAGGAGCTTATTACGAAATTATAGAAGAATAATCAAACTTTTAGTTTGATTTATTTCATTCTCTTTTTTCTTTTTACTTTTTCATAATTTCTTAAGATTTTTATTTTCGTACTGTTTTTTTAATCTTTTTCATAATTTAATATTTTTTTAATAATTCTATTTTTTTA
>CAMODR010000269.1 GCA_946611495.1 uncultured Methanobrevibacter sp.
CTAACACAGCAATCGATGCTTGCGTCGAACCTGTCAAAGTCGATGCTGACATTGATAAAATCAAGGAAATTTTACTTAATAAATAATTTTAAGTAATTTTTCATTTTCTTTTTTTATTTTTTTTAAATATTTTTAACCCCTATTTTTTGGATTAATTGTAAAAATGTTTGTTTTTTATCCTTTTCCTTAATTAAAATGTTTTGTTTAGCTAATTCATTTAATTCTCTTGAAGCGCTTTGTCTTGAAATGTTAAAATATTGATAATGCTCTTTGTTTTTAAACAAAATGCATAATTATTTGCCTAATAATCTTTTATCGTTGGCATTGCTTTTGCTGATTACTTTTCGTCCAGTGTTTGCCTCCAGTTCGCGGCGAGCATTTCCTGCAATGGTTCCGCCACGCTTAGCTACATCTTGGCTTTCCTCGAATCCGTTTGGGTTTTCGCTTTTGCTTATTTCTGTGGTGGCCAGTTCCCCTAGCATATTGATTACAAGCTCTGCATTTGTCATATTGTCTCTAAGGTTTTCCTTTTTCAACCCTTTTATCCTTTTATGCTGATTTGTTGTTAGTCCAAATGATGCTCTGCTTATTTCATCTGTTAAGATTGCATATTCCAATCCTTTCTCAACTCCTGATCTGTCCCATTCTGCTGTCAGATCCTTTCTGATTTCCATGCTTCTTATCCTTTGGCTTATCCATTCCTCGCTATAGCCCTGTTGACGATAGTTGTTGATTGCCCTTTCTATGGACAGTTCAGGATCTGCTATCTCATCAAGCCTTTCGCTTCCAACTTGAGCCAACCATAGTTTGAATGGTTCCGCATTTGGTGATGGGACAGACTGTATGAGGCGTAAGAGCTGTTTGGTGGTTGCCACATCTGTCATTCTCATTTTGCCATCTTTAGCAGGCATTTTCAACCTTCCGATATTTTCGGAAAGTTGACTGCCTTCCTTATTTAATTTGCTTTTTAAGTCAGACCAATACTTTTCAGGCCTTTTGCTTTCAGTAAGGACTGCGATAACATCTATTATTGAATAGTAATAGTCCTGTATTTCCTCATCCCATTTGGTTCTGATTTTCCTGCCTTTAAATAGTTTTATATTGTTTTCTTTCATTATTTTTTCCTCCATTTTTAATGGTTTTCTAATAGTTGATATATTGTCTTAGACAATAAACTTGTAAAAATAGTTTATTTTTATTATTAATAAATATTATAGTTTTTTTGATGAAAAAACTTCAAAATAATCATTATATTCTAAAAATGCTGGAATATTGATTTATTTTATTAAATCAGAGTTATTTTGTAATTTTTTAATAGTTGAAAAATTATTCTATTTAAAATATCCTTAAACTATTTTTGCTTAATTTAAAATTGTTTTTTAGCAAATATGATGGTTGTGAGGGCTTTTGAAAAGTAATAATTAATGGATAGTTTACTATTTATAAAAATAGTCATTTTTATCCATTTTTATTTTTTTCTTAAATCTTAATGCCTTTTAAGATTTTATCATACTAAACATGGAAAATTTTCATGTTTCATATCTTTTTTAGATCTGGAAATTTTCATTTATTTTAGTCTTTGTTGTGTTCTTTCCCTCAGCTTTTCAAATTCAGATTTTATTAGCTTGTCTTGGATAGGCCTATATAATTCATATTCCTTTTTGGCATGAATATCTGCATCTCTTTTGCTAATATTTCCATTTCCATCCAAAATAGGGTATTGGTTTAATTTAATGAAGTCTTCAAGCAATCCTGCCCATTCAGCCATGCTGGTAGGTATGCGGTTTCTTGCTCTTAGCTCTGCCACATTTAAAAATGAATCTACTAAAATCCTAAGGTTTTCAATCTCTTCATCGCTTAGATAATTTTTAGCTACCGTAATGTCATAGGAGTATATCTTTCCATCAGGGGATGATTTCCATGCATTCAATCCCATATGCGGTTTGGTATGGTCTGCACGGTTTTTTATCAGTTCTGCAGCAGTTTGGCCGGTTAATGCATAATGGAGCTTATTTTGAACATTTGCAAAGAATTCCTTTGTAATGTCAGCATCCTTATTGTAATCATAACTGCATTGGGCATATATCTCCAGTATCTTTTCATATAATCTGTATTCGCTTAAGCGAATTTCCCTTATTCTTATAATCAATTCCTCGAAATAGTCCTTTCCAAGTATTCCTCCATTTTTAAGAGCTTCATCGTTAAGAGCAAATCCCTTTATCATGTATTCCTTTAGTATTTGAGTTGCCCATTTTCTAAAATAAGTTGCTTTCTTGCTGTTTACACGATAGCCTACAGAGATGATTGCATCTAAATTATATAGGTTTGTATTATATTTTTTACCATCAGCTGCAGTTATTAGGGATTTCCTAATAACTGAATTTTTTTCTAATTCTTCATCATTAAAAATATTCTTTAAATGTTCATTGATAGTTGGAATGGATACTCCAAATAGTTTAGCGATTTCTTTTTGAGTTGCCCATATGGTATCTTCGGACAAATACACTTCTGCAGTGACTATCCCTTCACTGGTTTTATATAGGTATGTTTCTTTTATTTCTAAATTAGACATTTTTTTCACCTTTTTAATTCGTATATTTTTCATTGAATTGTAGTTTAATTGTTTAAATATTGTTTTTTTGACTTTATATATGTTTAGAGAGCGTTTGAGAAGTAATAATTAATGTATAGTTTACTATTTATGAAAATAACTCCATTTTGTCCTTTTTTTAAATATTTTTTTTATCATGATGATGTCTGAAGAATTATTGAAAAGATTTTGTTCAAATAGAAA
>CAMODR010000270.1 GCA_946611495.1 uncultured Methanobrevibacter sp.
AGAATTTAAATAGAAGCAAATACCTTATCAAGAGCTTCTACAAGTGCATCAATCTCTTCTTCGCTAACGATAAGAGGAGGAGCAAATCTTAAAACATTTCCAGCAGTGCAGTTGATTAAAAATCCTTCTTCAAGCATTTTACCAACAATGTCTCCACCTTCAAAGTCAAGCTCTACACCAACTAAAAGACCAGCACCCCTTACATCATTAACAAAGTCATATTTATCCTTAAGAGGAGCTAATTTATCAAGGAAGTACTCTCCCATCTTTTTACTGTTTTCAACTATGTTTTCTTCTTCAAAAGCGTCAAAAACAGCATTAGCTGCAGCACCTGCAAGTGGACTTCCTGCAAAGGTTGTACCATGATCTCCAGGTACAAAACCACCAGCAACATCTTCTTTTGCCAAGAATGCTGCCATTGGGAATCCTCCACCGATACCTTTAGCTACAGTCATTATGTCTGGCTCAAGACCAAATAATTCATGAGCAAACAAAGCACCGCATCTTCCAAATCCTGATTGAACTTCATCTACAATGATTAAGACTCCTTTTTCCTTACATAAATCATTCAATCCTTTGTAGAACTCTTCAGATGCAACGTGAACTCCACCTTCACCTTGGACAGGTTCAAGAATAATAGCTGCAGTATTATCTGTGATTGCTTCCTTTACACTGTCAAGATTGCCGAATTCCACTTTCTTAAATCCTCTTGGCAAGTTTTCTGTGTAAGGTGCACTGTACTCTGGGTGGTCAGTTACAGAAAGAGTTAGGAATGTTCTTCCATGGAAAGAGTCTCCACAGAATAAGACCTCATGCTTGCCGCTGTATTTGATTGCAAGCTTTAATGCTCCTTCATTTGCCTCAGCACCAGAGTTTGCAAAGAATATTCTATCAAAGCCAGTAGCATCAACTAATCTTTTAGCATAGACTGTTGCAGGCTCATTATAGTAAATGCTTGAAATGTGAATGAGCTTTTCTGCTTGGTCTTGAATAGCCTTTACAAGCTTAGGGTGATTGTGACCTAAACAGTTTACAGCAATACCTGCCAAAAAGTCTAAATACTCGTTACCGTCAATATCCCATACCTTGACTCCTTCTCCATGATCAAGAACTATTGGGACTCTGTTAAATGTATTAATGAAATATTTATCTTCAATATCAATGATTTCTTCTGTTTTCATTTAAATTCCTCATAATAATAAATAAATTAAAAATAAATTAATAAATAATTTATCTGTGAATAATAGTAATTGTAGAAAAATCTTAAATAACTAAAGTTTTATAAACAATCATACATAATTATATTTATAATTTATTATATAAAAAAATAATTATAATGATTTTAAGAAGATTTTTAGACTTAAATTAATTTATATATAAAAAATATAATGATTCTAAGAACTTAAACTCAAATTAGTGATTTTATTTAAATGGTGTAAAGATGGCAAAAATGATACTTGGAAAAACTGGCCTAAAGGTAGAAAAGAACGGTTTTGGAGCACTGCCTATTCAAAGAGCAAGCTTTGATGAAAGTGCAGAGATCGTTAGAAAAGCATATGCAAATGGAATAAACTTCTTTGATACTGCAAGAGCATATACTGACAGTGAAGAAAAGTTAAACTATGCATTTAAAGGTTTTAACGACGAATATCCAAGGGAAAGCATTATCATAGCAACAAAAACCCAAGGAACAGATAGAAAATCAATTGAAAAAGACATTAAAACAAGCCTTGACAATCTTGGAACCGATTATATTGACCTTTATCAAATTCACAACCCCCCATTCTGCCCAACAGAGGGAGATGGAAGCGGAGCATACGATGCCCTATTTGACCTTTATGATGAGGGAACAATCAGGCACATAGGATTCACATCCCATAAGGCAGAACTTGCAGAAGAGGCAATCCATAGCGGACTATATGAAACCATACAATTCCCATTCTCTTACCTTACAGGAGAGAAAGAACTGGCAATTGTAGAGCTTGCAAGAGCAAACAATATAGGATTCATTGCAATGAAAGCTATGAGCGGAGGTCTTATAAGAAGCTCCAAGGCAGCATATTCCTACATAAATCATTTTGACAATGTGGTTCCAATTTGGGGAATTCAAAGAATGTCTGAATTGGATGAATTCCTATCATATATGAAAACAAACCCTCAATTAGATGAGAAATTAGAGAAAATCATTAGAAAAGAAAGAGAAGAGTTACAAGGAGATTTCTGCAGAGGATGTGGATACTGCATGCCTTGTCCTGCTGATATTGAAATATTCCAATGTGCAAGAATGTCATTATGGATTAGAAGGTTCCCATCTGCGCCAAGCCTCACTCCAGAGTCTCAAGAAAAAATGAAGAAAATAGAAGACTGCACCGAGTGTAGACAATGTGTCAGCAGATGCCCATACGAATTAGACATTCCAGAGCTCTTAAAGAAAAACTATGAGGATTATAAAAAGATCTTATCTGGCGAAATCAAAGTTGATTAAATATATTAAAAATCATGAAAAAGAATAATTAATTTTATTCAAACTAGATTATAGACAAATATTTTAAAATAATTAAATTTATATTCTAAAAAATACATTATTAAATTAGATATTAAATTAAATAGGTAAATTAAATGTTTACAATATTTAAAAATCATTAAAATAATAATGTTAAATATCTAATTCATTAAACGAAATAAAGTGATTATAATGAAAAAAGCAATTATTGAAACTGAAAAAGGAGATATCGTATTAGAATTATTCCCTAATGAAGCTCCTGGAACTGTAGCTAACTTTGAAAAATTA
>CAMODR010000271.1 GCA_946611495.1 uncultured Methanobrevibacter sp.
GCACTTTGTACAAAATTTAGAATCATCTTCTATTTTGGCTCCACATTCTGGACAATACATTTCCTTCCCCCTTAAAAATCAGTTAAATAAATTTATTTATTCCCTGTTTATTAAATGTTTTTATATGATTTTTTTATAAATGGCCACTATTCTACAGTCATCATTTAATCGAATTTCTCTTCATAGCATCCAGCACTTTTCTTTTGAAATCTATATCGTCATAGGAATCCGCTGTGACAAATGGATATGGCTTCAGCTTGTTTAAAAAGCCAAAAATATTTATGTTCATGAACTGGTCATTGGAGATGTTTGTTTTATAAATGTCATCCGGCTTAATATTATAAATAACCATGTAGTGGTATTTTATTTTAGAGAACGCTTTGGAAGTTTCCGCATCCTCGATATAATCATCGGCATATCTCTTTCCAATATCGAAGTCTCCATCATCTCCGGATTCTATGAATGCCTTGTAATTGGCATATGCCTTATGCAGCAGCATCAATGTGCTAACAGGCTTCACCCTTAAAGTAACTTGGGTATGGTCCTCCAGATGACCTTCACATTTGTCATAGGTGTCAACAAATGTGTTCTTTTCGTAATAGCAGGACCTTGCATACTTCAGGGCGTACAGAGAATTTGATATTCTCACGGGATTGTTCAAATCCATTTTTTTGAATTCAACCAGGTAGAAATGGGTTTCGGGCTCTCCATTTTCACCTTTCTTGTCCTTGACGAATAATCCATCGACAGTGGATTGCCTGTGCATCCTGTCGAAATTGCATGCGACCTTGTCCATGTCTATCATTTGTGTATCATCTTCAATGAAGATGTTGCCGGGAATATCTTCACAATTATTAGTCATGCCTCCTGTTTTGGACAAGTTTGTCACTGTTTCGGAGTAGTTCTGCTTCAGGAAACTCATGAAATCTTCAAGCATGGCTCTACCTCCTAAAGATCCCTCAGCTTGTTCTCGAGGCGTATCTCATTTATCTCATGGTATGGATTTCCAATATTGAGATACAATTCATTGACATTGTCATAGTCAAGTTCAATGAAATCATATTTTCCAGTATCTTTATAAGGCACTGTCATGAAAAAGCGAGTCTCATCATCAATGCCGTATTTGACTGACAATACTTCCAGGGCTTCGATGAAGTGGGGGCTGTGGGAGTTGATGTAGACATTTATTTCTAACTCCTTTACAAGAAGGACGATTATTTCAGCAAGCCTCATCTGCCATTCTGGGTGCAGGCTGACCTCTGGCTCGTCGATGATGATGAAATCGTTTTTCTTGAGCATTCCAAAGCATAGCAACATTTCCATTATTCCAATCTGCTGGATTCCAGAGGATGTTTGATTTATCTTGTAGGATGTGCCATCCTTTAAAAATTTTAATTCCGGAAAATCGGACATTTCAATAGCGAATTTTCCCCCTATTACTTTATCAATCATGCTTTGAAGCTTCGCCATCTTGAAGTTGTTTCTGCAGTAAGGACATATGATGTTCTTACTGTAGTCCCTGCCACACCATCGGCATTTGTTAGGATGAATGTCATAGTCAAAATAGCCTTCAAGTAACTCTGCTCTTTCATCATCATCCTCTTCTTCAGCCAGTCTCTTCCAAATATCTGATGAGTGCAATTTTTCAAATTCAGTATGAGGCAGTTCCATAACACTGTTTAAAAATACGACATTATGGAAATCCATCTCAAAATCATATACACTGTCATAATTTCTAGAGTAAAAAAATTTATCTCTGTCACTTTTAAAAGCATTTAAGAATGAGACAGGATTCATGTAAAAAGCATTATTACCTGATAGAGGAAAAGTGGAATAGTTTAGAAATTCACTGCCTACCCAGTATATTGATTCTTTATTTCTAATAAACTGCCAGCTAAAAGATTTATCTTCAAATGTTCCGTTTAAAACAGCCCTACCCTCATATGTAGAATTTTCAGTTGAAGAATCAAGCTGTTTCACTTCCCCTTGAGTCATGGTACGGAATTCCCTTTTAAAAACATTTTTCATATAGAAATCTATATTAATCTCATCACCCATCAAATCACTGCATAAATAAAAATCATTCTTTGACTTATCTGATATGCCGCATACTTCAATTAGTTCATTTAAGTACTTATCAACTATCTCATTGTTCTTCATTATGAAACATTCAAGGGAATAAATATCATTTTCATGGATGATAGAATTTAAGGAGTCCAATGCTTTATAGATTTCAGTAGTCTTGTCCAAAGGCTTGTTTTTGATTTCTAAAAATTTCTCCCTATATTTTAAGAGTAGTGATTGATTCAGAAGGCTGTTTTTATACTCTTCAAAAATAGCCATGCATCCTTCAGGGGATGATGAGAACAAGAATGAAAACAACAACTTTGCTGCGGTTGTCTTTCCGCTTCCGTTTATTCCACCCACTATATTAAGTTTTCCAAACTTCAAGTCAGCTTCATTAATAGGTCCAATATTATTTATTTTTAGTTCTATTTTAGGAGTATCCTTATGAACATTGTTAAGCTTGTTAAATAACTTATCATAGACCTTTGAAGACTCCTCCAACCGGCCATTCTCCTCTAGAGTCTGTGCTTTGAGCAATACTGCATCAGTATTTTCTTCATTCTCTTGCATAAATTCATCAATGATTACCTGTCTTTCATCAGGATGAGTATTTTCAACTAATAAGCGTAAAGCTTCAGAATTATGAGGATTATTTCTCAAAATTTCACCATAAATTTTTTTGGCAATATTTCTATCCTCAGCTATAAGTGAAGAAATCTCCTCA
>CAMODR010000272.1 GCA_946611495.1 uncultured Methanobrevibacter sp.
ACAAAAAACAAAAAAATAAGAATAAATAATTTAAATAATAATATTTAAAATAATTTTATAAAAGTTATTTTATGAAAATTGAATTAATTATATATATCAAATAAAAACATATAAATAGTATATATAAACATTAATTTAATTAAGAATTTTATATTATCTTGATAAATTAGATTAAAAACAAAGGAATAAAATTTAAAAAAAATATATTTTAATAAAAATATTATTTAAAATTTTTAATTTTGGAGCGATATAATGACATATAAATCTAAATTCGGTTTTGGATGTATGAGATTGCCTCAAACAAATCCAGAAGACCCTACTGCAATTGACCAGGAACTATTTAATGAAATGGTAGATATCTATATGGAAAAGGGCTTTAACTACTTTGACACATCTTATGCTTACCATAATGGAACAAGTGAAATTGCAATTAGAAAAGCTGTAGTAGAAAGATATCCTCGTGAATCATTTCAAATATGTGATAAGATGCCAACTTGGGCATTGACATGTGAAGAAGACAATGACAAATTCGTGAGCGAAATGCTTGAAAGACTTGGAATTGATTATTTCGATGTCTTCTTTATACATAACATTAATGCGCCATGGGTAAAATTAGCTGAAGAGCATAAGACCATAGAATATGTTAAAAAAATGAAAGAGGATGGAATCGCTAAAAAAATAGGATTCAGCTTTCATGAAAAGTCTGCTTTGCTTGAAGAGTTTCTAAACAAATATGATGGCGTATTTGACATTGCCCAATTAGAATTGAACTATCTTGATTGGGAAGACCCATCTATTGAATCCAAAAAATGCTACGATATATGTGTAGAACATGGACTAGATGTATATGTTATGGAACCATTAAAAGGTGGAGTGATAGTTAACCAAACTGAAGAAATAAAGAATGACTTTAAAGAGTTCAATCCAGACAAGTCAATTGCAAGCTTTGCTATAAGATTCTGCGCATCTCTTGAACATGTTAAAATGGTATTAAGTGGCATGAGCAAAATGGAAGATCTTATTGACAACTGTGACACATATGAAAACTTTGAGCCATTAAGTGATGAGGAACGTGAATTTATACTTAATGAAGGTGAAAAATTCAAGAAAAATCTCGCAGTTCCTTGCAGTGAATGTGGATATTGCTTAAAGGCATGCCCATTAGAAATTCCTATTCCAGAATACTTCAATATTTATAATATGCAAAAGATACAGCCTGAATCTAATATTTATAGATTGTATTATGATAAGCTTGCAGATGAAAAGGTTCCGGCTAAAGACTGTACCAAATGTGAAACATGCATTGATTACTGCACTCAACAAATAAACATTCCAGATGAACTTGAAAACTTATGTGAGTTCTTTAAAGAAGGATTCAGTCCATATGCCGGAGCGCCTTAAGGAATAAAAATAGAAATATCCAATAAAATAATTATTAAATAAAAATTTTGAAAAATAAAATATAAAAATAGAAAAAATAGTTAGAATTTTAATAATTCTAACTTTATCTTTTTTTTAAAAAAAAAAATAAAAAGAGATTTTAAATTAAATTTTAAACTTATATTAAATAAATTAATGATTTAACTCATTTAAAATTCATTTAAACTTATTTTAATAAATTAATGTTTTAACTTATTTAAAATTCATTTAAACTTATTTTAAGTAAACAAGCTTATTTTAAACTGTTAATAGCAGCAACAATTAATTCAATAGTGTTTTCTACATCTTCCATACTTGCTACACTAACAGTTGTGTGAATATATCTAGTTGGAACAGACAATACTCCAGTAGGAATACCTTCTCTAGTAAGGTGAATTGCAGTACCATCAGTTGTACCACCGCTGCTTACTTCAAGTTGGTAAGGAATGTCATTCTTTTCTCCAGTGCCAATCAAAAGGTCTCTAACTACTTTAGGAGATATGATTCCTCTTCCGCTTGCATCAATTAAGATTATAGCAGGTCCTTTACCAATCACTACAGGAGCCTCTTCAGGCTTAATTCCTGGATGGTCACCAGATAAGGTTACATCAAGAGCAAAAGCCATATCAGGATTTAACTTGAATGAAGTTACTTTTGCACCTTTTAATCCAACTTCCTCTTGAGTTGTTCCGACACCATAGACAGTAGCTTTAGAATTTACTCTCTTCAATACTTCAATCATTACATAACAGCCTAAACGATTGTCTAAAGCCTTACTCATTACTAAATTATTTGGGAATCTTTCAAACCAAGACTTAAATGTGATTGGATCTCCAATACTAATCATTTCTAAAGCTTGTTCCTTATCTTTTGCTCCAATATCAATAAACATGTCATCATATGGAACAACCTTTTTTCTCTCTTCAGGTTTAGTTACATGAGGAGGTTTTGAACCGATTACACCAGTCACATCCCCATTTTTAGAATGGATAACTACAGTTTGATTCATTAGCATTTGGTCATTAATTCCACCAATTGTTGCAAATTTAATAAATCCTTTATCGTCTACATGTCTTACCATTAAACCTATTTCATCCATATGAGATGCCAACATTACAGTTGGTCCTTTTTTAGAAGAACCTTTTTTAGTAGCTATAATATTGCCCATATGATCTATTTCAATATCATCTGCCACGTCTTTTAATTCTCTTTCAATAATTTCTGCAATATTTTCTTCAAATCCAGAGATTCCTGGAGTCATACAGAGTTCTTCTACTAAATCTATTTTTTCGTCAAAAGTCATACTTTTCACCTTATATTATAACTATTAGTTAAGGTAATTTATAAAATTTTCTTATTATTAATACATA
>CAMODR010000273.1 GCA_946611495.1 uncultured Methanobrevibacter sp.
AATCTACTTAATCCGCTCTCCAGTCTTAAACCATTCTTTAGTCTTAGCCGGAAGCAAACTAAATATAATTGAAGAGACTATAAGTATCACACCTAAGATAGCAAACACAATAATATACTCAATAGAGTCTAGAGCAAATATATCAATCATTCCGCCTACCCAAATCACAATAAGAAGTATAGGAATAATATACTTAACCATAAACAACCATATCTTGCCTATCTTAATTGAACCGCTTCTCTCATTTAAGAAATCAATCAGCCTATCTGCCTTAAATACCCAAGCAAATATTATGCACTCTACAAATACAGACAATATAACCACAATATTATTTACAAACATATCTGCAATTGAAAGTATATAGCTTCCAGCTGAAGTGGCATAAACCATAGATGCTATAGCTCCAATAAGACATAATATCAAACTTGCCTTAGCCCTTGTCATTGCAAACTTGTTTTGAAATGAGATTGAAAGCACTTCAAAAGAAGATAGCATGCTTGTAATTCCTGCAATATAAACTGTAAAGAAGAACAACGGACCTACTATCAATCCAATAATTCCTAAAACATTAAAGACTTGAGGATATGCAACAAAGATCAATGTAGTTCCCTCTGAAACGATCTGTGAAACAGGAACTCCTGAGTGAAGAGACATATATCCGAGTATTGAGAAAACACCTAATGCTGCAAAGTTCTCAAATGCACAGTTTGCTATAATCACCTGAAGTCCAGATGATATGATGTCAACATCATCCTTAGTATAGCTTGCATAGGTAAATCCTGCACCCATTCCTAAACTCAATGAAAAGAATATCTGTCCAAATGCAGCCATCCATATGTCAAAATGCCATAATAGTGACCAATCAGGATCAAATAGCTCTGCAAGTCCAATACCAGCTCCAGGCAATGTCAATGAAAAGATAACAATAAATGCCATAATGACAAAGAGTAGCGGAACCGCTATCTCACATACCTTCCCTAATCCTTCATCCAAATTTTGGCGGGATACAATCCAAACGATAAACCAGCCAATAAGCATGAAGATTGCAACAAATGGAAGGAAATTAGTAATGCCTCCTAATGAATCGACAGAATGGAGAAGATTAACATTAAGATATGTATTCGGGTCAGCTCCCCATCCCTTAAAGAAGCTTAAAAACAGGTATATGCCGTCCCATCCCATGATTGTGGAATAGTAGACCGTCATGATAAAGACGACAACAGGCAGTATCCAGCCGTAAACCTCAAGCTTAGGCTTGATTTTAACGATTGCCTTTGTAAATGAGGATTGGTAGTGATATCCAACCCCATACTCTAAAATTAAAAAAGGAATAGCTAATGTTAGTATAGCAACTAAATAAGGAATGTAGAATGCGCCTCCACCGTTTGAATAAAGAACATATGGATATCTCCAAATGTTTCCAAGTCCGACAGCAGAGCCTATCATTGCAAGCACAAAAGTTAAGTTGCTTCCCCATCTATTTACATTAGCCATATTAACCTACCTAAGATTATATTATACTCTCATTTTAATATAAGTTTGCATATATGAGAAGATTTATTGAAAAAGATGTGCCTAATAATCAAAAGCAATTAAGTAATAAAAAACATGCACCTATTAAAATTAATCATTAAAAGCAATTAACTAATAGAAAACATGCGCCTATTAAAATAAATTATTAAAAGCATAAGTGAATAAAGAAAAATTATTCAAATCATTAACTTAATTAATCACTAGAATATAATCTATATTAAGTGATTGCTTATGAAAGGCTTCAAGTATTTAGACAAACTAATCCACAGCGGAGCAAAGGAGATTGTTCTTGACTCAGACATAAAAATAGCTGATGAAGAGTTAAAAGAATATTCAAAAGGGATTGAATTAGACCTTGATGATATTATAATCAATGGAAATGGCCATTCAATTGATGGCTGCAAGAAAGCCAGAATATTCATCTCAACTGGCAAAAACATCCAAATTAAAAACATCACTCTAAAGGGAGGATATGGAGGATATGGAGGAGCAATCCACAATAATGGAATAATGGAAATAAACAAATCATCCTTAATTGACAACAGCGCAGGATATGGCGGAGCGATATATAATAAAAATGGTGAAATGATCATTAGAGATTCTGAACTAAAGCAAAATATGGCAAAGTCCAATGGCGGAGCAATATTCAATTATAAAGGGGAAATGACTATTGAAAACAGCAGATTGAATCAGAACTCTGGAAAGCAAGGAGGAGCAATCCACAATTATAGGGCCATATTAACTGTCAAGAAATCAAGCTTATCTAATAACATAAGCAAGGATTTAGGAGGAGCAATCTTCAATGATGGAAACCAAATGAAAATCATAGAATCAAGCATAAGCCAAAACAAGTCAAACCATGGCGGTGGACTATATAATAACATTGGAGAGATAAATATTATAGAATCCAGACTAAACCAAAACGAGGCAAATATTGGAGGGGCAATCCACAACTGGATTAGCATAAATATAATCGACTCTGAAATAAGGGATAACATAGCTCAAGAGCATGGCGGAGCAATTCATAATTTTGATGGAGAAATGAAGATTGAAAGAACTGAAATAAGTTCAAACTCCTCTAAAAAAGGAAATGGAATATTTACAAACAATAATAAAATTGAATTGAATAGCTGCAAAATAGAAGATGAAATTTATGAGATAGCTTCTATAAATAGTAGAAATTAATGAAAAAAGAATAAAAAGACTAAATAAAGAAAATTAAAATAAAAAAAGAATATAAAAA
>CAMODR010000274.1 GCA_946611495.1 uncultured Methanobrevibacter sp.
TTCGTTGACACTGAAAAAGAGGAGATTTATAAGGACCTTGAAGAGATTAAAAAAGAGATTGAAAATCAGGAAGGAGAGTTAAAACCATCCATTTTTGACCTTGATCAAGACTTGTCATTTTTTGATAGTGAAGAAGAGAAAACCAATAAGTATTCTCCTGAATTAAATGGTGAATTAGATAATGATAGAAGATATGGTAATGATTTTTCTTCAAATATGTCAATTCCTTTTTCAAGACCTGTTTCTGATGAAGATTTAGGTTCAATTGATTTAAATCCTCAAGTTATTAGAATCGGTGGGGAGCGAGTTAATGGCCAAAGCCCTAATTTAGGAATAGTCATTGAGTTTAGGGATGGAAAACCTATTTTAAAAAGTTATACTAATGATTCTAATGATGATGAAGACTTAAATGATCAAAATTATGATTCAAAAGAGAATAATGAAAATTCTAATTCAGAATAATTTTTATTTTAAAATTATTCTGCTTTTTTTATTTTTAATTATTTAGTTTGTATAATATGAAACAATATCTTCTTTTATTTTTAACTTTTTTTATTAGGTTTTGTTTTTTTTTAAAAGAGTTTTTAAGTTTATTATTTTTAAAAAAGAGTATTTTTATTATTTCGAGTTAAATTATAAAATCTAGATAAAATTATAAAAAAAGAAAAAAGGATTAAAACTCTTGATTTAATCAAGAATTTTAATGATCTCTAAATAGTTTAGAGAAATTAATAATTTATCTATAATTTAAGATAAGTAGCATCATAGACATTGTCTAATGCTTTAATTTTAGCAATAGCATCTTTGGAAGGTTTTTCATCTAATGTGAGAATCATAATAGCTTCTCCACCAGTTGCATCTCTTCCAACTTGCATAATGCCGATGTTAATGTTTTCTTCACCGAATTTGGTTCCAATAGCACCAATGCTTCCAGGAATGTCTTTGTATTTAGCAATAAACATATGTCCTTCAGGTTTTACATCTACCCAATAGCCATTTACCTTAATGATTTTAGCTTCATGCAAGAATGTACCTTCAGCGGAAATTTGTCCGTCTTTGGTTTTTGCAGTTACTTTAATTAAAGTATTGTAACCTTCACTGTCATCACTTACAGCTTCAGTAATGCTGATTCCTCTTGCTTTAGCAACGGTAGTTGCATTTACAGCATTTACTGCAGTTTCAGTAATTGGGTTTAGGATACCTTGCAATATGGTTCTTGTGAATAATTCCTTATTAGGAAGTTTGTTGATTTCTCCTTTGTAGGTAATTTCCAATTTTTTAATTGGGCTGCTTGAAGATTGGCTGACAAAGCTTCCTAATTTGTCACAAAGTTCTAAGTAATCATTAGTTTCATCAAATTCGCTATTGTTCATACGAGGCATGTTGATGACGTTTTTAGGCATTCCTCCTTCAAACAAGGTAATGACTTCATTTGCTACAATGATTGCTGCATCTCTTTGAGCTTCTTTAGTTGATGCTGCAATGTGAGGGGTACAGACAATATTGTCTAATTCGAATAACTTGTTGTCTTTTGCAGGTTCTTCTTCATATACGTCGAGTCCTGCTCCAAGGATTTCTCCATTAACTAATGCTTCGTATAAAGCGTCTTCATCGATGATTCCACCACGTGCACAGTTAAATATGAGTGCAGTGTCTTTCATTAATTTAAATTGTTCTGTAGAAATGGAATGTTCAGTTTCAGGAGTTAAAGGAACGTGAATTGTGATAATGTCTGCTCTAGTTAAGACATCTTCGATGTTTTCGTATAATTCAACACCCATGTTTTTAGCCACTTCAGGAGGTAAGTATGGGTCGTATGCAATAGCATCCATTTCAAATGCCTTACATCTGTTTACCACTTGAGAACCGATTCTTCCCATACCGATTACACCAAGGGTTTTGTTTCTAAGTTCCATTCCCATAAATGCTTTTTTCTCCCATTTGCCTTCTTTAGTGGATTTATCAGCAATAGCTATTTTACGAATGGTACTTAAGATTAATCCCATAGTGTGTTCTGCTACAGTGATAGAAGTTGATTCAGGTGCATTGACTACCATAATACCTTTTTCAGTAGCTGCACTTACATCTACGTTATCTACACCTACACCTGCTCTTGCAATGATTTTAAGATTGTCTGCTTTTTCCAATACTTCAGCAGGTAATTTAGTTCTACTTCTAATGAGAATAGCGTCGTATTCTCCAATGGTTTCAAGTAATTCTTCAGGAGTGATGCTTGTATCGACTACTACATCAGCAACCTTTTTTAAGTTTTCAATACCTTTTTCATTAATTGAATCTGCGACTAAGGCTTTCATTCTTTCACCAAGTTTTTAATAAAAATAATTAAATAAGTTTAAGATCCTAATTTTAAAACATGATTTATTCGCTTAAAATTAAGATAAGTTTATAAAGAATTATATCTAAATTAATTTTCCACTAAAATGTTTAAATCAGATATCTTTTACTGATTTTAACTATTGACTAATATTTAAACTAATATTTAAACTAGTTAATTAAATTAGATACTCAATTGATATTATAATAGGTATAATACTTTATAATATTAATATATATAGTTTATCTCATATTTAATAATTTTTGAAAATGTATAATTTTTATGTTTTAACAGTCGTCTTTTTTGATATATTTATTATACTTTTAGTGAAAATTTATTAATTATTTTCAATTTTTTTAATGATTATTATAGTAAAATTTGTATAATCCATAAATTAAATTAATTTTTCATTTTCTTAATAATTA
>CAMODR010000275.1 GCA_946611495.1 uncultured Methanobrevibacter sp.
AATAATAACAGGATTATCCTCCTGCCATTATTACTTTAGTTCCCTTATTGGAAATTTCTTCTTTCTTAAAGTCAATTTCATGTTTGACTCTTTCTACGACTTCAGTTAGCGCTTCTAAAGTTTCTCCTCTGTGAGGTCCAAGAACAACCACTAAAAACAATTGGTCTCCAGTATAAAACTCTCCAATGTAGTGAATTACACTTACTTCAAATACTCCATGCTTTACTTTAGCAGTTTCTACAATTGCTTTTATTTCTTCAAGTCCCTTTTCCTTATCTGGAAGGGTCAATGTGAGTTTGTCAACAGTCAAGTCTTCTTCGGTTCCTCTTACAATTCCTTCAAAGCTGTAAATCGCACCTGCTTCGTCTACTCTTTGGGACTTTTTAATGTCTTCTATTAAATCTCCAATGGTGAAATACTCATCATCTTTTTCAACAATTTTAATTACCATATTATCATCCTATTTTTTAAAAGTTCATTCTTAATTTAAGAAATCTATGATTCTTTAATTTTTTCATTCAATATAATTTATATTTGTTTATTGAATAAATAAGTTTATATAAAAAATTTTTCTAATGTATTCATTAATAATCATTTTTATATGCATTTATTTTTTTATTTTTTCATTAATAAATATAACTATTGTTATAAATTTAATCAAAAAAATATAATAATTAGAGTTCACTTAATTCTTTTTTATTTAAGGTTTTTATTCTGTTTACTCCATCAATATCTTCAATGACTTCTGCAACAGCATTAGGGACTAAAGATTTCCAATCCTCATCATTTAGAATTCTTTTCCTAATTTCAGTACCTGATAACTGTTTTCTATCAAAGAGCTTAGGTGCTATGACTTCATATCCTGCCTCTTGGAATAAGACTTGAACTAATGGATTTCCGCTATATACCTTTTTGAATTGGGGACATACCATTTCAACTTGGGAAACCCAAAGCATATTCCTATTTATGTCTTCGCTAGGGATGATATAAACTTTTTTCAAGTCTATACCTTCATCGATTAAGGCATTTCTCATCATCAAAACCCTTTCGCCTGCAGTAAATGGATCTTTAAGCTCATGGCTTAATTGAGCACTTCCAATTCCGATTATAAGTTCATCCACTTCATTCAATGTTTCCTTTATAATCTCAATATGTCCATTGTGTACAGGCTGCATTCTTCCAATTATTAAGCCGCGATTTTTATTAATCATTGCTATTATTATATTTTTCATATTATTTTAATTATTCTAAAAATCCATATTACTTAATTAATTTAAGAATTATAATACTTTAGATAAAGTAGTTTTAAAAATTACTCAAAATCATATGTTTGAATTGTTTAATTTAATTGTTTAATCATTATTATTAAAAGATTATTGAAATTATCAAATTAAATAATGCAGTATTCAATTTTATTTGTTTATTTAAAATATAATTTAAAATTTATCTTATTAAACTAATTTAAGTTAATTATATTGAAGATACTACTAAAATTATAGAAAACTATATATGTTATATCAATCTTAAATTTTTTTATGTATAATAGAATTAATGTGGCATCAAAAACTAGAGAAATTTTAGATAGCGCTCTTGATGGGCCTATCTCAGTTGACGATGGGAATTACTTAATGAACCTAAAGGGTTCAGAAATTTATCCGCTCTTAGCTACTGCAGATGCAGTGCGTCAGAAAGTGGTTGGAGACAAGGTTACATTCATAAATAACTGTAACATTAACTTCACCAATATCTGTCATGTAAGATGTGGATTCTGTGCTTTTGGAAAGGATCCAGATGATTCTGAAGCTTACTTGCTAAATGATGACGAAATCATTGAAAAGGCAAGTGGCGCTGTAGCTACAGGAGCACGTGAATTTACTCTAATGGGTGGAGTATTGGAAGATGCAGATATAGACTACTATGAACATCTCTTAAAGCTATTGAAGTCTCATTTTCCAGATGTTGAGATTCATGGATTTTCCCCTACAATGATTAGAGATGCAGCATTAAAAAGTGAAATGCCTGTTGATGAAGCATTTAAGGTATTGAAAAAAGCAGGTTTGGATACCTTGCCTGGAACAGCAGCAGAAATATTGTCTGACCGTTCAAGAGAGATTATATGTCCTAAAAAGGTTTCAACTCAAGAATGGATAGATGTAATTAAGACTGCACAAAAAGCAGGCATTACAGGCTCTGCAACTATGATGTATGGTCATGTTGAGACTATGGAAGAAAGAGTAGAGCATTTGGACATTTTAAGACAGATTCAACTTGATACTGGAGGATTCAATGAATTCATTCCAATGACATTTATGCATGAGCACTCTCCAATTTTCCTTGAAGGACAAAGGAATTTAGGAGCTACTGGAACTCAAGATTTAAAGCTTTATGCAGTTAGCAGACTCATGTTCCATGACATTATTCCGAATATTCAGGTCTCTTGGGTAAAGATGGGCTTTAGATTTGCACAGATTTCCCTATTGGCTGGTGCAAATGATTTAGGTGGAACATTAGGTGGAGATGAATTATCTGCAGCTTCTGGAGCTCCTGATGGTGTGGATGCAAGTATCAGTGACTTGAGTAAAATAGTTAAGGACTTAGGTAGAGTTCCAATAGAGAGAAACTCCACTTATACTGAATTCTATCCTATTGAATAAATAGGTTTTATAGTTCTTTATAGAACTTATTTTCTTTTTTTATTTTTCTATTATTTTTTAAATTAGATATTATTTTTTATTTTCAGTTTCTTTTAATTTTTAAA
>CAMODR010000276.1 GCA_946611495.1 uncultured Methanobrevibacter sp.
CCTGTGCATCACTTTTTTCTTCAAAACCCATTTGACTAATAATACCCATTCTTCTTATTTTTATTTTAATAAATTTTCAAAATCTTGACCATTTTTAGCAATTTTTATAATATAATTATATATATAAAGGGCGGACTTACCAAAGAGGCAAGAGGAACCAGCAGAGCTTAGGCAAATACAAGAGAACTTCAAACTAAATATGAGGAAAGAGAGAATCAGACAAGTGCTATGGAGCAAAAGGAACCCTACCGACCCCGCTAGCAGTATCTATGGATACAACTTGTCGATGTTCAGAAGAAGGAAAAAATTCAAAATAAAAAAATGCTGGGAATGCGGCTCTACGTGCCACCTAAAGTCCAATTGCCCAGTCCACAGAGAGTCCCTACTCA
Source organism: uncultured Methanobrevibacter sp. (assembly GCA_946611495.1). Taxonomy (GTDB): domain Archaea; phylum Methanobacteriota; class Methanobacteria; order Methanobacteriales; family Methanobacteriaceae; genus Methanobrevibacter. Next base: position 390 of record CAMODR010000276.1, read on the forward strand.
GGATCAGGGTCACTGAGCTGGAGAATAAGCTTCAAAAGCTTGAGGCATGCATGATAAATCTCGAAGAACAAAAGAAAAAAAGGGACAGAAAAAAGGAGAAAAAAAGACAAAAGATGAAAGAGAAAAAGCGCAGGCGGAAAATTCAAGCAATGAACATCGCTGTAAAAATCAGAGGGTTACTACTAAAAGAAGAAGAAACATTAGAAGGTAAACATGCACTTGGAGGCGCAGTGCTACTAGATAAAGCTAAAAGAGGAGTAAAAGAAAGAATAATCAAGGCTTACAAAGAAATATACAACAGAGATGTAGTGATGGACACCGCTGACGCCCTCTGTGCTGGAGATGAATTTTTCGAAGAATATTATGACGACAAAACGTAAAGCCGACGACCCAGGTGCTTAGCTAAATATTAAATAATATTGGCTATTCGACTCTTAAAGCGAAGAGCTTATTAAGATAAATAAATAAATAAATAAATAAATAAATAAAATAAATAATTTAATTATTATTTATTTAAAAGAATTAACTGTTTAATAAAAAAAGCTATTATTATTTTTAATAAAAAAATAATAATTACATTATTTTAATTTAATATAAGAAATTGCTTGAATTTTTGCGATAGTGGTTAATTGTTCTGTTAATATTTCTGTATGTTGATGAAGAGTTGAGTTATTTCATTTACCTTTTCTAATCCATTTTTGCATTGTTCTCTTATTTCCTCGAATTCACTTTCATTTTTATTAGCTGATTCATTTATTTTTCGACCTTCTTTAATCAAATTATTTTTTAATTCTTCTGCCTCTTTGTATAATCCTTTTACATAGTGAATACAATCCATGATCTAGTCTTGATGTTTATTTACAATAATTTCATGTTAAAACGAATTTTGTTGTATTTCTTTTCTTACATCTTTAATATCTTCTTTAACATTATTAAAACACATTGCCATATTTTTATTATTTTTATTAATGTCACTTATTTCATTCTGAAGAAATTAAACCTTTAACCATTCTTTCATTTGTTTGGAGTACTTCAATATGTAAAATATTATTATTTTGTTTTATATTATTATCTAAAAAGCTAAATCCTTTCTGCATTCTATCATTGGTATCATTTATTTCGTTTTGAATTGTATGAAATCCTTGTTCGATTTTTTTATTCGTTTCAGTTAATTCATTACCTATTTCTTTAACCGCATTATTTAAATAGATAATGTTTTCTTGGATTTTATTAGTTTTTCCATTTAATATGTTTAAATTTCTGGTATTTTCATTAACGCGATTATTTAATTCATTTATTTGCTATGTATGGTGACTTAATGTATTTTCCAATTTTCCTATTCTGTCTTCATGATTTGCTAATATTCTTCCATGTTGAGCATCTTGGTCCTCCAATTTAACTATTATATTTTTATGATTCGCGAGCTGTCTAAATCTTGTATCCTTCCTTCATTATTTTGAAATAATCGTTGAAAATTAGAATTATCAAAATGTTGAAACACATTTTGTTTCAATTCGACATCCTTCACTCCATTAACGGAGTTTACCACTTGATTTCTAATCCCACCATTTTCAACTTATCCATTTAAAAGTTCATTTATTTCCCTTAATTTAAAAAGTTAAGCTTGAGCTAAATTTTTATGATCATTTGAAATGTTCCTATATTATTTAAATTTCCTTTCATATTGTATATTTTATATATAAATAATTTTGAATTTTTTTTATTTATAGTTTTTAATGCAATAAAATTATTTTGCAGATAATATAGAATGATTAACATAATAAATAATCAAAATATTCAAATATAAATAATTGCTAATGAATTAAAATATTAGGAGAATGATTTTAATATAGATACAAATTTCGAATGTAATATTCGTCTTAAAAATATTGAAAATAAAATTAAAGGAAAATGTTTAATACATTTTTAAGGATGTTTATTTACTCAGAAAGTTATACATTTATCAGAACAAGAAGCATTAGTTTATAATAATTATTCCTTTGCTATTATTCAAAATAATTATATTACATCTATTAAATCGCTAAGAAATTATTATGCAAATGGATATTTAGAAAAAAATGATATAGATGTAATAATAAATGGATTTTTAACTCTTTCTTCTTTTAGATATGATCTCAATTTACCATTTATTCTTTTTAATTTAACTCAAAAAAAATTTATTTCATATGAAAATTACCAATGGAAATTTTCTGAAAATTGTTATTTAGAAGATGGAAATATTAATCCAAATTTCTTAACTAATTTATAAATGAATCTTGAATTAAATGAAATCTTTGTTAAAAATAAAAAATAAATATCTCAAAAATGATCCAAATTTTGTTGGGACTGATAAAAATGAAGCGAA
>CAMODR010000277.1 GCA_946611495.1 uncultured Methanobrevibacter sp.
CAATGGCTCTAATAATCTCTCCATCGCCGATGTCAATGGGTTTGACAAGGGTTTCAGATTGTTCCTTGTCCAATATCTGAATGTATTTGCCGTATAATTCTCTAAATGAAAATTCGCTTCCTTTTCTAAATTCCATATTATCATCCCCTTGTTCTTGTTATAATATGATTTGTTTTTTTAAATAAAAAAAAGTAGTGTTTTAAAAAAAAATCAATTTTTAAGTGAGATAATTATTGATAATTATTACTTAAAATATCCTCAAAACGGATATGAATATATTAATCCAACAACATATCAAAACCTAATAACAAACCTCCACATTTCGGACATTCTCTTTGTCCTTCAAAAGATATAGGCAGTTCGTCATTGCAATTTGGACAATTTATTATCTCTAGAGGATTTTCCTCATCACCTATCACAATATTGTAAACAGTATTCTCCATTGACTCTGCAAGTTTTTCATTTAATCTGTCAATTTCTTTCTGTGCTTCGGCAATTGCATCTTCCTTTGAGTCATAGTCATCAAAATCATATTCATAACCATCACCGAAATAATCTGTCAGATAAACAGCATAATCCTCAATTTCAAGATGATATCCTCCATTTCTCAAAATCATGTCGTTTTTTTCATCCAATGCGTGTTTGACGATTTCAAAAGCTTCATCTTGATCATACTCATTATGGGTTATGCGATAGGTCTTAATAGTTTTTCCACAATTCAAACAGATTGTTTCAAATACATAGCCATTTATTTTAGAGCCTCTTCCATTACTGCATGTCATCATTAGCAGCAAGTATTCTTCAAGTTTTCCATCTTGATTTATATGAAACATCACATCATCTGTTTGAAATTCAAAATCGCAATTTTCACACATGTAATTTACTCTTATTCCCATTATAATTCCCCTATTAACAAACTTCTTTTCTAAAGCGAAACACTGATTCCAGACTATCACACTTTCTGCTGCATCTTGGACATGTGTTTTCTGAGTCAACCGTTCCTATGGTAACTCCACAATCGGACATTTTTTTAAATTCTTATTTCACTTAAACCTATTTCAAATTCAGACTTTTGCTTTTAAAACTAAAAATAAAAAATAGTTAAAAAATTCTAATTATCAACATACTCCCACAAATCATTCAATTCTTTAATATTCAATGAATCATCACCATCATAATCAAATCGATTGAATAAATTTAGAGCTCCCTGCTGAACTCTATCATCATTTAAATCCAAAGATCCTGAAGATAAGGCATCGAAAGTAAAATTAGCATATTCCCTTAGTGACAACTCATTATTTGAATCATCATCATAAACATCTAAAACATAATTTGTCATTTCAGAAGCTCCGCTTCTTTGCTTGCTTTTATCATCAACACCATCGCTTAAGGAGTCTTCATAATTTGTATCAGTTGTTACCGTATTAACATCAGGAGTCAGAATGCTGACAATTGATCCAATGATTATTAATCCAATGCAGCAAAGTATCAAAATACTGACAACCCTGTGTTCCCGATAAAAAATACCCAAAGTATCTTTAAAATTACTGGAAGATTTCTTCTTTGACTTTTTTAAATCCTCTGTTTCAGATACAACCTCGCTATTTAATGGAGATCCACATTCAATGCAGAAATTAATGTTTTTTTCATTCTCATATCCACATTTTGAGCATCTGATTGTATCCTTTTGATTAATTTTAGCACCACATTCCTTGCAGAAGTTCACTTCATCATTATTATAAGTCCACAATTTGGACATTCCATAATAATCACATCATTTATTATTGATTAATCTTTAATGCTTACAAACCCCTCAACCAGTATAATAAGAATATTTATATAAGTCATACATTATGCTGTCAGTAACATGCAAATTAACTTTTACTTCAGAAGAATGATATTTAGCATCACCTGCAAATTTAAAAGTCGCAGTATCATTATATTCAGTTGGGAATAAAATATTGTCACTAATACTATGTTTTACTTGGAAAGTTGCAACACCTTTGCTATTAGTAACCGCTTTGCTATCTTCTGTGTATATAAATCCAGAACCTTCCAGATGCATGGTGACTTCTTTATTGGACAATGGTTTTCCATCTTCAGTAGTTAATTTCACATCATAATAATCAAAATTTTGAATGTTTGGATTATCAACAGCAAACTTGGTAGGTTCAAGACTATAATCATGGACAACCATAGCTATTGCACCAACTAAAATAATGGCAACAACTGCTATAGCTATCTTTTTCAATTTATTGGTATCCATATTCTGTATATTGATTTTCTTTTGATTTGGATAATTCTCCACAGGAGATGCAATGGTTTTAACATGCTTATTATCTTTTTTGATTTCATTCTGTGTAACTTTAGAATTCTCTACAACATCATCCACAACAGCAGAACTCTCTTCAACTTTCTCGGATGTCCCATTGGAAATATCTTCCAACTTATTTAATTCATCATTAGAATGTTCTTTTGATTCCGCAGATTCCATCTTTTGACCGTCTTCTATAGTCTTTGTTTCAAAATTATAATTGCAATGAGGACATTTATTGTATTTGGTATAAATATAAGAATCACGAGCAAAAATCTTTTCACAATTAGGACATTTCAAAATATTTTCAGAAACTTCACTAAGTTCTGTTGGTTTAAATTTGGCCATATCTGTGCCGCACTTTGTACAAAATTTAGAATCATCTTCTATTTTGGCTCCACATTCTGGACAA
>CAMODR010000278.1 GCA_946611495.1 uncultured Methanobrevibacter sp.
AAAATTTTTCTTGTGATATAAATGATGTCAAAATTTAAATACTGTCCAATGTGTGGACTTGAAAGAATCGACAATTCACAAAATTGTCCTAATTGCAATTTCAAGTTTCTCACAGGCAAATATGTAAAGGTTAAGGAAGAAAAAGTTAAGGAAATACAGTTTGAAAAGGTGTCTCAAGAAGAGTTTGTAGAAGCTAATCAATTAATCATAGATACAAATTTAAATATTAATACTTTATTAGCTAAGTACTTAAATTATTCCCTCTCCAATCAATTTAATGAAAACTATGGTGAAAATATATCAATTGTAATTAGAGAGTACATATCAACTTATCAAAATAGTGAAGTTTCTAATAAATTTAATGAAAATTATTTGGATTTTATTGGGGAGATATTGAAGAATGAAGATTATGGAAAATCAGTAAATATATTTCTTCAATGGATAGATGAGAATAGATCTCATTTGCCAGGATTTGTATTGAATCAATATATGATTCCTCATCAAAATAATATTAATAACATAGAAGAAATTCTTAAGCTTAATTTGGAAGATAATGATGAGAATAATTTGTTCTTTGATTATTTGAAAAAGTTTTTATCAAGTGAAAAAGAGTTTTTAGATAGGTTGATTTAACCAAAATATATAGTTTGAAAGAAAAATTTTTTGTATTCTTGATTTAAAAAAAAGATAAAAATAGCTAAATTTTAGCTATTTAATAAGTTTTGATTGTTTTTTTATTATTTTTTTATTATTATTTTATTATTTTATAATTTCTTTTTATTTTCTATCGCTTAACAGTTCTCCAGCTACTCCAATGTCTTCTGGTTCTAAAGCTTCAACAAGAACTGTAATAGCTTCAATAGGTAAATTGTATGATTCTGCTACAATTTCACTTACTTTTTTTACCATTTCTCTTTTAGTTTCTAAACTTATGTTAGGATTTCCAGAAATTCTTATAACAGGCATTTTTACACATCCTTTTTATTTTTACTTTATTTTTTATATTATAAATTTATTTTTCTTTTTTTTAAACTTATATTTCATATATCTTTTTAATTTCATTTTATTTTTTTGAATTCATTAATTTGATTTTTTAAATAAAAATTTATTATTAAAAAGTTTCATATATATTACTATAATAAATTTTTTAGTGATGATATGAATAGGAGAAGCTTGTTTACTTTTTTAATAATTATTCTAATTATTGTTGGAGCTTTAGCCATCATAGGAACTTTCTTAAGTTTCTCAGACAATTCCAGCTATAATTTAGGCAGTGATGACTTGTCCATTGCTGTAACAGGTGATGTGATGTTTGGCCGTAAGATGCCTGCAGTATTAGACTCTGGAGAAAGTCCATTTAGATATGTGGAAAATGTAACAAAATCTGCTGATATTTTGCTTGTCAACTTTGAAAACCCAGCAACCACTTCATCAAATGCTGTTAAGGGGGATGTTCCTTTAAAGGCTGATCCAAAATATGTCTATTTGCTTGCTGAGGCAAATGATATTGTAGTGGCATCTCAAGACAATAATCACGCTTTGGATTATGGTCAAGAAGGATTGGATGAAAGTATTAAAAACTTAAAAGATGCTGGAATCCATGTAATGGGTGCTGGAGATAACTTGGCTCAAGCATCAGAGCCTGTAGTCATAGAGAAAGGAGATAGGAAAGTCACATTCCTAAACTATATGGATGCAGATAACTTTGCAGAATATGCTAGCGTCATGCCTCCTGCTACTGTAAACTCATCAGGTTTTAATGCTTATGATACAGAACTTGCTCAAAAGCAAGTGACAGAGGCTAGAGAAAATGGATCAAGTATTATCGTTGCTTACTTGCATTATGGAAATGAGTACAGCAGAAGTCCTAATGACAATCAGATAAAGATTTCACATGAATTGATTGATGCAGGTGCAGATATTGTAATAGGCGCTCACACCCACGTTACTCAAGGGGTAGAAATGTATAATGGAAAACCTATTTTCTATAATTTAGGCAATTTCATATTCGATCAGTCAAATCCTGCTACCCACAGGTCTTACTTCCTAAATCTTGACTTGGTTGGAGAGAATTGTACAGTGACACTTTATCCTACAATTATAAGCAATTACTTGCCTCACTTTATGGATGCTGAATCTGCAAAAGGATTGCTTGCAGAGTTAAATCCTCAATGCAGTGATTTGAAACAAAACCCTGATGGAAGCGCTCAATTGACATTTGCATTAGGTAATGATACCATTAATAAGACCCAATAGCTAATTAGGATTATTTTAATAATCTTTTATTTTTTTTAATTGATGTGATATGATGCTTGGTGAAATAGAACTTAAGAAAATCTTTCCAGATTTTGAAGATTTGGTTCAGCCATCTGGAATCGATTTGGAATTAGATGAGATATTCATACAAAAGTCTGGCGGTTCATTGATAGACAATGAGAAAAACCTTCCTGAAATAGAAGCTTTGGAAGGTCCAATATACACTTTAAAACCTCATACTGCATATCTAGCAAGCATAAAGCGTAAGGTAAAAATTCCTAAGGGATATACTATGTTGTATTTGCCACGTTCAACTTTGCTTAGGTCTTTTATTTCTGTTCAGACAGCAGTTGGAGACCCTGGATTTTATGGAACCTTGATGTTTATGATTTATAATCATGGGGATTTTGAATACAAGATTAAATCTGGGGATAGGATAGCTCAAGCTGTTGTATTTCC
>CAMODR010000279.1 GCA_946611495.1 uncultured Methanobrevibacter sp.
ATTTTATTGATTTTGGTCAATGACTTAAAGAAATTTCTCCTTGCATTGGTGTCAATTATCACTGCTCTGCGTTCAGCTATTTTTAAGTAATCTATGAATCCAACTGTTATATGCGTATCAAATTCTGCTTCAATTAGCAGGGCATTTGCAATCACTTCCATTCTATCACCGTCCCAAGCGCCATTAATAGGAGGATTTGATGTTTTTAGAAGCACAGGATAATATTTTCCTTTTTCCACCTCAATCTTATCAATCACTCCTATCAAATCCAATCCTATGTCTCTTATAAGATAATTGTACATTGAACTTGGGAAAAACAATGATTGAAGTTCATCTCCATTTTTATCAAGTGTTTTCATGGCTTGTGATGTTTTTAATGAAAGAATCTTTAGATTTAAGTAGATTTCATCAATCAATTCCTCTTTAAGAGTGTTGATTTCATCTATGTTGGAACCTTTGTCCTTAAGTGTTTGGGATGGCTTTTGCTTATCTTCATCTAAAAATTCTATTTCAGATGCCATTTTTGGCATATTTATATTAGATTCATTATTTGAATCATCAATAGACTGTTCTCTTTTTGTTTCTATTTCATTGTCTGTACTATTTTCATTCTCTTTTTCTTCACCTTTCTCAATGAGCTCTTCAATTATGTCAAATGTGGCTTTGAATTGATTAAAGACTCCTTTTGATAGGGTATCTTCGATTTCTGCCAATTCCATTTCTCTCTTGACTTTTCTAAGGTTCTTATGAAACAGGTCTTGAATATCAATCCTAAGATCCTTTAGGCTCTTTGGAATAAAGTATTCATCATCATCGTATTTTTCATCTACCTTATATTGAAAGTATAATTTCAAGGGGCAGTAACTATATGTTTTTATTGCTGAAATGCTTATCATCTTTTCACTCCATACTTTTTATTTTCTCTTTATTTCTCATATAATATAAAGTATGTAGTTTTTTTCAAGTAAATTTAGCAATTTGATATCAATTTTATATTTTAATCTTAATTTATTACTTTTAAACAATTTTACACTTTTTAATCAATTTTTACATGATATTGAAAACTTGATTTGATCTTGTATAAACTCTCTTATTTTAAATGAATTTTTAGAATGATTTAATTATCAATTTATATTATTTTTCTGATAAATTAAATGAATGGGTGCTGTTTTATTTTTAATTATTTTAATCAACTTTTTAATTTAATGAACTTTATTATAGAATAAGGGATTTTGTTAAATCGTTATCTATATATTATCTGATATTTTTATTTTAAATTCGGTGTTTTTTAATAATGTGATTAGAAAAAAAGAATTTTTATTAAAAAACAGTAAATTGATATGATTTTTAAAAGAAGGAATGGGTAAAAATTAATTTTAAATTTAAATAAAAAAAGCAAAAATAAATAAGAAAGATCTTATTTATATTTCGTAAGTTTGTGCTGGGTTTCCAGAGAAGTCAGCAATTGTTGCGCTTCCTTCTGCAATTGTGAAAACTTCAAAGATTGGATTGTCTCCAGATTCGTATAAAGCTTTTACAAGGTCATTGGAATCTACAACTTTTTGTTTGATTTCTAAATCGTCTACAAATTCTACTTTTCCAGCGATTCTGATCCATGCAAATTCAGGAGTAGCTCCAGTCATTTCAAATTCAGGATTTTCTTTTAATTCTTTGTACATTGGTTTTTGATTGTTGGTACAGAAGTAAGGTTTGTTGTCTTCTGCAAAGTAGAATAAGATTGGTCTTACTTTTGCTTTTCCGTCAAGTCCGATAGTTGCTAAGTATTGTTGTGGGGTTTCAGTTAAAAATTTAATTACTTCTTCCATGTTTTCACCTTTAATTTTTTTTCAACGTATGAGAGTTTTCATCTCTTCGTTGTTATTATGTTGTTTAAAGATTAATATAAAGGTTTTGTAACTAAAAAGTAACTATAATTTCTTACATTGCTTTATAAATCGTTCTATGGCTTTGGTTACCTTTTGGTAACTAAAATTTTATTAAGATATATTTGAAAAGTATATATTAATAATAAATAAAAATATTATTGATGGAAAATCATATGGAATATATCATTATCTGTTTGTGTAGTGAAATGCATGGATATTGATGGTAAAATTATGTTTTTTAGTAAGATTCATGTGTATTATAATATGTTTATATTTGTTTGGTGAAATGGAGTGTAATTATGGCAAAATTAGAAGGTAACATCTGTCCAGTGGATCAGTCATTAAAGTTATTCAATAAGAAATGGCATATTCAAATCATTAGGGATTTGTTCTTTGGTAAGAAACGATTTAAAGAGTTTAAGGAAGATAAGCCTAAGTTAAGCAATAAGGTTCTTACTCAGTGCTTAAAGGATTTGGAGAATAATGGATTGATTTCAAAAGTGACCTTTGAGGACAATTCTAAACTAACTGAGTATTATCTCACTGATGAAGGAAAGAGAATGAATAAGATTATTTATGAGATTGCTATGTTTACTTTAGATAAGGATGATGTTTATAGTGAAGATAAGCGTAATGAGATAATAGATTTGTTTAGAAATACTTTAGAAATTGAGAATTAATTTCCATTATTAAAAAAAGATTTTTTGTTTTTTTCTATTTTTTATTTATTTTAGCAAATAATTATATAAATACCTAATAATAGGTATTTAATCTAATAAGTAAAAATAATCTACTTAAATAATTATTTG
>CAMODR010000280.1 GCA_946611495.1 uncultured Methanobrevibacter sp.
TCATGAGCTATTTTTCTTAAAACATAAACTGTAATATAAATATCATCAATATATCCATATGGCCCATAGATCTGTTCCGGGATAACATCCATTGGAACTACATAATATGCAATTGCCGCACTGATATTCAAGCGCAAATTGCTGTCAATATCTGTGCTGTTTAAGCAGTCGCACAATAGTTTATATAAATCAGGCCCATAATCTATGAATGAATAATAGTCATCATCATAACTTTCCAGGTTATCAATAAGTATGTCATAAAAATCTTTAAATTGATTATTCATTATTAGTCTCCTTTTATTAAATTTATGAATGATGTTTATAAATATTTTTCTAAATGAATTATTTATAAATATTTAAATAAGTTTAAACTAAATTTATTATTATATAGTTAGTAAAGGGGATATTATATGAGATATTCACTCATTGAAGATTTTGAAAAAAATGAGATTTGTGAAAATGAATTGCAATATTTGTTGGAACTTGAATTTCCAATTGTTAAAAAGGTTTCTGAATATGAAGACAAGATCTATTATTCAAAAGAAAAACGCATTTGGTTTAAAAGAGAGAAAAAAGGAAATAAATACACTTATTTATTTGGATATAATTATGGCAGTGACAATGATTTGAATATTGGATTTCCTCTGCTAGTTTTATCTTTTTCAACAATCAATCCCCTTAGACATGATACTAACGCTTATTTTGTTTTTGATAATGTAACCGGTGAAAGCAGAGTTGTCATGAGCAAGAATTTCCATAATCGTTCTTTTGAAAAGATTTATGTTGATTTGATACGTCATACAGACTCTAAAGCAATTGAAGGTCTTCGTAAAAAATCTGTAGACATAGGTAGTTTAAGCGATGTAAAGGAAATTTATCATAATATTGAAGTATTGGTTGATGCTTTGGAATATGTTTATTTCCCTTCAGGTTTTAATGGTTTTTTATCTTCCATAGAACCCGGTGTTCATGAAGCTCCCCGCTTTGTTAGAATTCGCCCTGTCCATAAATCCAGTAAGACAGTTTCAAATCCTAAGAAAACTGTTGCAAAAGATGTTGAGAAAAAGACTGAACTTAAATATGGCTCAACTACTTATACTAAACAAAAAAATGATGATGGGTTTAATGCTGTGACCAAGGAAATAAATATGCTATTGCAAAATAATAGATTAAATGAGGCTCTTTATTCTATTAACAAGGCAATATATGATCATCCGAAAAAAGAGTCATTATATGTTAAAAAAGCAACTGTATTGCTTATGATAGGTCAGTATGAAGAAGCCTTAACCGCTATTTCCCATGTCAGCCATACCAAGAATAATTATTTATACCATTTTACAATGGGATTGGTTCTGCTCAATCTTAAAAGACCTGGCGACGCGCTTAATTCATTTAATATGGCATCTGATATCAAGGGAACCGATAAAGAGTTAAGGTTTTACAAAGCAAAAGCATTCTATGATTTGGAATATTATCAAAATGCAATTGACTTATGTGTAAAATATTTTGATGAAAATCCAGATAATGATGATGCATGGGTATTAATGGGTGATTGCTATATGGGACTTGAAAAATTGGATGATGCAATTGAATGTTTCCAGAGAGCTATTGAAATAAATCCAAAAAGTACTGAGACTGCACGAAAGAGAAAATTTGCTAAAAACAAAAAAATGGCCATTGAAATAAAAGCAAAAAATGCTGAGGCTGCGCAAAAGAGAAAATTTGCTAAAAACAAAAAAAGAGATTTGAACAATACCAATAATCTTGAAAAATTAAATCATGTTAAAAAATCATCTCCTGTTAAAAAGAAGAACAAGAATTCTCCAGAAAAAAAGCTTGAGAAATCAATCAAGAAAACATTTAAAGGGGATTCCTTATTTGAAGAGGGTCGCTATGAGTTAGCTTTAAAAGAATATGAAAGAGCAATTAAATCTTATAAAGCTAATGATCATGCCTGGGCAGGTAAGGCTAATTGCTTAATTAATCTGGATAAATATATAGATGCGCTTCCAGCTATACAAAAAGCTTTGGAGTTAAATCCTGAAAATGAGAATGCATTGCTTGCCAAGGGAATATATAATAATCATCGTGAAAATTTTGAAGAATCATTAGAGATTTTTCATAAAGTCACTGAAATCAATAATAATAATGTCGAAGCCTGGACATTGAAGTCTCTTGCTTTAAGTGATTTAAATCGTTATGATGAAGCTCTTGATGCTATTGAACATGCCTTAAAAATAGATTCTAATTATGAATTTGCTAATTATGTCAAGTCTCAACTTATTGATAATGAATCTGATAATTTAGATGAGTGAGAGCATAATCAAGTCATATGAAATACTTGACAATAATTATTTATAACATCTTTCCTTAGGTCATTTCACTTTTAGAATTTTCACATTGGGCATATCTTTTTGTTTTTTAATGTTTTTTCAAAACCTTCATCTAATTTCGAGTAGAAAACAAGGTAATGGTAGCTAATGGTTCAATAATTCTGCAGGCAATTGGAGTCACAAATCCTATGAAAATGGAGGATTTTGTATTGACTTAATTTTTTTACATTACTTTCAATTATTTCTTTGTCGCAAATAGGTGGTTTTTTATTAATGTATAAATTTATACATTGTTTGATATGTTGCTTACAAATTTAGCCCTTTTTTTAAGCACATATTTTCTAAAAATTCATTTTTTTA
>CAMODR010000281.1 GCA_946611495.1 uncultured Methanobrevibacter sp.
AAATAATACAAAAAGATTATTGCAATTATTCAAAAAAGAAATACTGATTTTTATGACATTCACTAAAGAAGAACAGGAAAAGTTAGAATATAGTGGTTACAGATTTGTTGGAAGTCATGGACATGCAGCTGCTAAGATTTGCCATTGGACTAGAAAAAGCATGGTGAATGAAGGAGTCTGCTATAAAGAACAATTCTATGGAGTTAAATCACACAGATGTCTTCAAATGTCTCCGGCTGTTCCATTCTGCCACCAGAAATGTTCATTCTGTTGGAGAGACCTAAGCCAAACCAGAACAGAATGGGAAGGAGAATACGATGATCCAAAAACAATCATAGAAGGAGCCATCAAAGCTCAAAACAATCTTTTATGTGGATTTGGTGGAAACAAAAAGGCAGATAAGAAAAAATTAGAAGAGTCTAAAAAGCCAACAAATGCTGCAATCTCACTTGCAGGTGAACCAACATTATATCCAGAAATCGATGAGCTTATTGGTGAGTTCCACAGACAAGACTTTACAACTTTCCTTGTAAGCAATGGAATGTATTGGGAAAAATTAGGAAACCTTGACAACGAACCAACTCAACTATACGTTTCCTTAGATGCTCCTAACGAGAAAGTGTACAATGACCTTTGTAACCCTCAAATAAATGAAGGTTGGAGTAATTTAAATAAGACTCTTGAATTAATGCCAAGTATAGACAACAACACAGCTATTAGGATCACTTCAGTTAAGGGAAAAAACATGATTAATGCTGAAGAGTATGGGAAACTAATCAATAAGGCAGACCCAACTTACATTGAAATAAAAGCATATATGTTTGTAGGATCTTCCAGAAAACGATTAAGCCTTGACAATATGCCAAGCTTTAATGAAGTTTGTGATTTTGCTCAAAGAATAGCTGATGAAACTGGACGTGAACTAACTAAACATTCAGAGATTAGCAGAGTTGTTTTATTAGAATAAGCCCTTTTAATAACAATCAGAATTTTTATCAAACTACCTTTTTTTATAACAAGATAAGTAATCAAATATTTAAAAATAGATAAAAATAGATAAGAATAGTTCAAAATAGTTTAAAATCAGAAAAAAATATAAGAAAAAATAAAAAAAGAAAAAAAGAAGAAAAAAGTTTTTAAAGTAGCAGAATTATTTAGCTGCTTCTTTTGCTTTTATCTCTTCACACATTTCAACTGCTTTTTTAGCAGCTTCTTCTAATGAGATTTCATAAGGAATGCCTGCTTCATCGAAGATTCTTTGACCTTCCTCTTCATTAGTACCTGTAAGTCTGATTACGATATTAACTTTGCTTTTAGATGCCTTAAGTGCAGCGATAACACCTCTAGCAACATCATCCGCTCTTGTAATACCACCAAGAACATTTAAGAAAACAACTTTAACAGGAGAGTAATTTAAAACTAAACTTAATGCTTTCTTAATGGACTCATCAGATGCTCCACCACCAATATCTAAGAAAGTTGCCGGTTTACCACCATACAAAGTAACCATGTCCATACCAGTCAAGGTTAAACCTGCACCATTTCCAATAACAGCAATATCACCATCAAGCTTTACGAAAGCAAAGTCTTTCTTCTTGAATCTGTTTTGTCTTACTTGGTCTTGGTGACGGAATAAAGCGTCATTTTCAATTTCTAATTTTGCATCTGCAGCGATTAAACCATCTTCAGTTAAAATAAGAGGGTTGATTTCAGCCACTTCAGCATCATATTTATCATAAACATTATAAAGCTTCCAAATGATGTTTCCGATTGGAGAAATTAATTCAGAACCTACACCCATTTTACGAGCGATTTCACGAGCTTCGTAAGGTAAAAATTCTTTTAAAGGATCAACATTATATCTAATGATCTTTTCTGGAGAGGTTTTAGCCAATTCCTCAATTTCAACTCCACCTTCAGCACTTGCCATAATAATTGGAGTCTTATTAGCTCTGTCATTAGAAACGCTTAAGAAGAATTCTCTTTGAATATCTGCCTTTTCTTCAATAAGCAAGTGTTTTACTTCTTCACCTTTAATTTCTAAATTCAATAGTTCCCCTGCTATGTCAAATGCTTGACCAGGGTTATCTGCAAACTTAATACCTCCAGCTTTACCTCTTCCACCAACTAAAACTTGGGATTTTAAAACAATAGGTCTGCTAAATTCAGTAGCCACTTCCATTGCCTCTTCTGGAGAGTATACAACATGTCCTTCTAAAATTTTAATTCCTTCACTTTCAAAAACTTTTTTTGCACTATGTTCAAAAAACTTCATTTTTCTCACTCTAACTAATAAGCATAAAAATTTTTTGTAATTGAATTTTAAAAATACTTATGAATAAATAATTAAAAATAATTGATAAACAGTCCCATATTTTCAAAATATGTCCTTTGATTAATATAAACTAAATAAAAAGGACAATTAACAAATTAATAAAATATGAATAGAACTAATTTATTATCTTAAACATTATATAATATGTAATTTATTATTATTAAAATTAATCATAAAATCGGAAAGTTTAGTGCCAACTTTACAATATATTAATTTATTTCATATAATTGAAACAAATATAGAATTTTAATTTAAATTTTAATTTTAATTTAATTAATTTAAATAAATAAAATGATACAATTTGATAGATAAAAATCAAAACAAAAAAGTAAAAAAAGTAAAAAAA
>CAMODR010000282.1 GCA_946611495.1 uncultured Methanobrevibacter sp.
TCTTTTTTATTCATTTTTAATTATTTTCTTCAACAATCTTTTTTTAGAATTTTTATTTTTCTTTCAAATTCTTATCTTTTTTTCATAAGTTTCTTTGTTTATTATTATTTCAATCAATAAACCCTTTTTGTTTACTATTTTTTAGTTTTAAGAATACTCTTCTGTTTTTTAAAAAATTTATAAAAAGTATATATAATTAGAATACAATATATTTATATATGGAATGCGAAATCTGTGGTAAAGAAATAGAAGGTAAAGCTGTAAGAACTAAAATTGACGGTTCAGTTTTATTGGTCTGTCCAGACTGTGCTAAGTTTGGCAGAGTTCAAAGAGACACTCCTCATGAGAGGAAATTTGTAACCCGTGATAAAAAGGGTAGAAAACAGACTAATGCAAAAGCTAGACCAAAACCAACACAACCTAGAAGAGAAGAGCCTATGGATGAGCTTGTAGAAGATTTCAATATACTTGTAAGACAAGCTCGTGAGTCTAAAGGATGGACTAGGGAAGAATTAGGCGCTAAGATCTATGAAAAGGTTTCTGTAATAAACAGAATTGAATCTGGTAAGATGGAACCTGATTTGAAATTAGCTCGTAAGCTTGAAAAGACCTTAAACATTAAGCTTGTTGAAAAATATGATTCAATGGATTTAGAATCCTTTAAAAGTGCTTCTTCCGGTCCAAACACTTTGGGAAGCATTGTAAAAATTAAAAGGAAATGATCTTTTTTAATAGAAAATTTTTCAATGATTGTGGGTAATAATTATTCTCCATAATTATTGGATTTTTTAATTTTCTAAAATTCTTTACTTGATTAAGCTATTAAGATTCTATGCTTTTTCTTTTTAATTTTATCTTTTATTACTTGTTTTAAACTAATTTTTATTTAATGCTTATCTTTATTTAAATTATTAAAAACTAATTTTTAGTTATTTCTATTGTTTGATTTTCAATAAAAATTTGTTTGAATTTTTTATTAATTTTTTTAAAGATTATTAAAACTATTTTTCATAAAAATAATATCTGATTTATTTTACTTACAAAAATTAAGAAAAATATATATATAACTATTGATATATTATTCTATTGTCTACGAATTTATTTAGATGACCTTATGGAAATTTTACTATATGACGAGTTTCTTTTATTAATTTCGTTTTCTTTTATAAAGATTGTTTTATATTAGAGAAATATTTAGTAAACTTTATAAAAGACAAAGTTTAATTAATTATAGTAACTATTTTTTCTATAAAGTTATCGAAAAAATATGTAAAATGTAAAATAAATGTTAAATAAGAAAATAAATAATTCTTAAGGATTATTTATCTATAAAATTATAATATTAATTAGATTATAATATGATTTTAAATTAAAAGGAGGAGTAAATATGGAAGATTCTCCAAATGAAGTTCCAGAATTAAACACCCCTACTAGAATTGAAGATGTAGAGGAACCTAAATCTGCTGAAGAACTTCAAAAAGAAATAGATTTACTCAAAGCAGAAAATCAAAAAACTAAACGCAATCTTATGTGGAAAGTTAGAAAGCTTGAAAAAGATAAGATTCTAACTGAAAACGAAAAAATACGTTTAGAAAGAGAGTTAAAATCATTAAGAGGTGAAGTTGAAAGATTCAGATCACCACCTCTTGTAATAGCGACCATCACTGAGGTCATTGATGATTCCAGATTAACTGTAAAAAGCAGCACTGGTCCAAGTTTCCTCATTAACTATTCAAAATTCATAGATGAGGACTTATTGAAACCAGGTTCAAGAGTTGCACTTAATCAACAAACCTTTGGTGTAGTGGAAGTATTGCCTTCTGAAAAGGATGCAAATGTTTCTGGTATGGAAATTGAAACTAAGCCTGATGTTACCTATGACATTATCGGTGGTTTAGATGACCAAATCGTTGAAGTTAAGGAAACTGTTGAATTGCCTTTAAAACATCCTGAATTATTTGAAAAGGTTGGTATCGATCCACCTAAAGGTATTTTGTTATATGGACCTCCTGGAACCGGTAAAACCTTACTTGCAAAAGCAGTGGCTAATGAAACAAATGCAACATTCATTAAGGTAGTTGCATCTGAATTCGTTAAGAAGTACATTGGTGAAGGTGCAAGAATGGTAAGGGAAGTATTTGAGCTTGCTAAGGAAAAGGCACCAAGTATTATCTTCATCGATGAGCTTGATGCAGTTGCAGCACAAAGGCTTAAAAGTTCCACAAGCGGTGATAGGGAAGTTCAAAGAACTCTCATGCAATTGCTTGCTGAATTAGACGGTTTTGAATCTCGTGGAGATATCGGTATCATTGGTGCAACCAATAGGCCAGATATCTTAGACCCAGCTTTACTTAGACCTGGAAGATTCGATAGATTCATTGAAGTTCCAGCTCCAAATGAAGATGGAAGACGTGAAATTCTTAAGATCCACACTAAGAAAATGTCTTTAGCTGATGAAGTTAAAATCGATGAATTGGTTGAACTTACTGAAGGAGTTTCTGGTGCAGACCTAAAGGCTATCTGTACAGAAGCAGGTATGTTTGCTATTCGTGAAGAAAGAGATGCAATCTCTAATAAGGACTTTATGGATGCTATTGATAAGATTATGGGCAAGAATAAAACCGCTCAATTAGATGACAATGGTGGAGTAATGTTTGGATAATTCCAAATATTGCTT
>CAMODR010000283.1 GCA_946611495.1 uncultured Methanobrevibacter sp.
AACGAAGGACCGATATAATGGAAAATAAAAACATTGTAGTAACTGGAGGACTCGGATTTATAGGATCCCACATTGTTGATGAACTTGTAGATAATAATAAAGTTACAATCATAGACAATCTCTCAACAGGAAAATTGGAAAACCTTAAAGATCCAAATCATGAAAACCTAACCATAATCAAGGAAGACCTATTGAATGCTGATTTAGAAGAAATACTAAAAGGAAAAGACTATGTTTTCCACCTTGCAGCTCTTGCAAGCGTTCCTGGAAGCGTGGCAGAGCCATTGGAATACAATCAAAACAACATTGATGCAAGCGTAAAGCTATTTATTGCCTGCAAAAACAACAATGTAAAGAAGGTCATCTTCTCATCTTCCTCAGCAGTATATGGTGAAAATCCTAATATGCCACTTAAGGAAAGCGAAAACTTTATGCCATGCTCTCCTTATGCAGCCCAAAAGGCAGGCTGTGAATTATACTTAAAATCATTCTATGAATCATATGGATTGAATTATGTTGCATTAAGATATTTCAATGTCTTTGGTCCTAGACAAGATGAAAACTCTCCTTATGCAGCTGTAATCCCTAAATTCATATCTGCCATTCTAAATGGAGAAAGCCCTGTAATTTATGGTGATGGGGAACAAAGCAGAGATTTTATTTATGTAAAGGAAATAGCTAAAGCAAACATTAAGTCTGCTGAATCTGACTACAATGGAACCATAAATGTTGCTCTTGGAAAATCAATGACAATCAACAGATTATTTGAAATAATCAGAGACGTTCTTGAATCAGACATTGAAGTCAAATATCTTGATGAGCGTCCAGGTGACATTAAACATTCCCTTGCAGATACAAGCAAATTAAAGGAAATTGATTTCAAGCCAGATGAAGACAAGTTCGAAGAGCAATTAAGAGAAACTGTAAAATGGTTTAGAACTCAAATGGAATAAATAAGATAAGATAAAATAAAATAGGATAAGATAAAATAAGATAAAATAAAATAACAATAATATTTACTTGATTTAGGTGTTTCTATGAAAATAGAAGTATTGGATACAACATTAAGGGATGGAGAACAGACTCCTGGAATTTCACTAAATTCTACAAAAAAATTAAGGATAGCTACAAAATTAGATGAAATTGGAGTGAATTCCATCGAAGCAGGCTCAGCAATTACATCTGATGGCGAAAGGGAAGCCATTAAGGAAATCACATCCCAAGGACTTAATGCTGAAATCGTAAGCTTTTCAAGAACATTAATCAAGGATGTTGACTACTGTCTCGAATGTGATGTTGATGCAGTAAACATTGTAGTTCCAACCTCTGACTTACACCTAAAATACAAATTAAAGAAAACTCAAGATGAAATGCTTAATGATGCAGTTAAAGTAACTGAATACGCTAAAGACCATGGTTTAGTGGTTGAATTATCTGCAGAGGATTCAACAAGAACTGACATTGAGTATTTAAGAAGAATATTCAAGGCTACAATAGATGCAGGAGCAGACAGAATATGCCCTTGTGATACATTAGGAATACTCACACCATTAAAATCATTTAACTTCTTCAAAAGTCTTACTGACTTAGGAGTTCCTATCAGTGCACATTGTCATAATGACTTTGGCCTTGCAGTGGCTAATACATTATCTGCAATTGATGGAGGAGCCAGACGTTTCCATGGAACAATTAATGGAATAGGAGAAAGGGCGGGAAATGCAGCACTTGAAGAGGTTGTAGTTTCCCTTGACACATTATACAAAGACGAAAACAACAACAAAAAATACACTACTGACATTCAAATTGACCAGCTTTATAAAACTTCCAAACTAGTTTCAAGATTAAGCAATGCTTATCTTGCCCCAAACAAACCGATTGTAGGCGAAAATGCATTTGCACATGAATCAGGCATTCATGCAGATGGAGTAATAAAAAATAGCGCAACTTATGAGCCTATCACACCAGAGTTAGTAGGCCATAGAAGAAGGTTTGTAATTGGAAAGCATGTAGGCACAAAAGGATTAGACAATAGATTAAAGGAGTTAGGAATTACTGTAGAAAAAGAGAATTTAAATGAAATTTTCCATAAGGTCAAAGACCTTGGAGATAAAGGAAAGACAGTTACTGACACTGATTTGGAAGCTATTGCAGAGCATGTCTTAAATATTGAACAGGAAAAGAAGATCAAGCTTGATGAAGTAACTATCGTTTCAGGCAATAAGATCAGACCAACAGCTTCAATAAAGATGGATATTGAAGATAAAGAAATTATTGAAGCTGATGTAGGTATTGGTCCTGTAGATGCAGCAATCAATGCTGTCAACAAGGGCATAAAGAACTATGCAAACGTTAAGTTGGAAGAATACCATGTAGATGCAGTTACTGGTGGTACAGATGCTCTTATTGAGGTAATCATCAAGCTTAGCAGTGAAGACAAAATCATATCTGCAAGAGCTACAGAGCCAGACATTATTAATGCAAGTGTAGAAGCTTACATTGATGGTGTAAACAGGTTATTAGAGAAAAAATAATAATTTTATAGATATTAAAATTAATGTACTTAAATTCTTATTATTTTTCTTAAATTAATTACTAAATTAATTACTGAATTAATTACCGAATTAATTACCGAATTAATTACCGAATTAATTACCGAATTAATTACCGAATTAA
>CAMODR010000284.1 GCA_946611495.1 uncultured Methanobrevibacter sp.
TGCTTATTTGATATTGCAAGTATTTCTCCAGCAACTATTGCAGCATTTCTTCCATTATCAATTCCAACAGTTCCTACAGGAACTCCTGGAGGCATGTTTGCCATGGTAAGCAATGCATCTTGACCATCAAGCTTTTTAGAGCATGGTACACCAATGACTGGCTTTTCAGTAAGCGCTACAACAGAGCCTGCAACAAGTGCAGACAATCCGCTTATTGCTATAAAGAGTTTTGCATTATTTCTTTTGCTCATATAAGCTTCAAAGTCTTTTGCATGTCTTATTGGAGAAATGTAATCTAATTTATAATCAATTTTCATTCTTTCAAGGAGAATTGCAACGTCTTTAGCTATTTCCATATCTGAATAGCTTCCTGCAAGTATCATAACATCTGGAGTGTCTTCAAGCTCTTCAAATTCAATCTTTTCATATGGATCTTCATTTAAGAAGTCCTTTTGGAAGTATTCTCCATCTAAACTATCAATCAGTTCCTTTTCACCTGATTCCACTTTTTGTTGATATTCTATTCTTAACTTTGAGATATTTTCCTTCACTGTATCATCATAGCTTGCGATTATTTCACCTGCAATGATTGCTGCATTGTCTCCTCTGTTTATTCCAACAGTGGTTACAGCAACTGGAAATGGCATTTGCACACAAGCGTATAATGCATCAAGGCCTCCAACAGCTCCATCAACAGGAACTCCAATTACTGGCCTATGGGTGTATGCAGCTATTGCTCCAGGCAAGTGAGCAGCTAATCCTGCAATTCCGATAAATACCTCTACACCTAATTCAGTTGCATCCATAACAAGCTTTTTGACCTTATCGTGGGTCCTATGTGCTGATGCAACCTTTAAACTATATGGAATTTGAAGCTTTTCCAATATTTTAATAGCCTTTTCGGCTATTTTACTATCAGATGCACTTCCAAGAATTATCATTACTTTTGGAATCATGTAATCTCCCTTTTAAATTGTTGATTATAAATTTTTTCATCTGTAAATAATTGTAGAAATTTGATTATTCTAATGTGAAAATAATTTAGAAATTATTTTCTCTCAAGTCTTATATAAACCCTATTTTGACAAAAATTTACAATATATTTTAATATTTATTAATACTATTATATAATACTTAATTAATATGAAGGATTTTTCTTTCTTTTCTTTTTTATTTTTACTTATTTTTTCATATTTGGCTTTTTAATCAAATGTATTGAATTTCTTATTTAATATTTAACAATATTTAAATAATAAGCAAATTAAATCTAACATTAGTATATATCAATAAGATTATTGAAGATTTTTAATTCTTATAGATTATTGAATATTTCTAGATCTTGGAAATTTTAATTGAAGTTTGGGATTTATATGGTTAAAGTTCCCTTTAGGAAATTTTTTCATTTTAATTGAAGTTTGGGATTTATATGGTTAAAGTTCCCTTTAGGAAATTTTTTCATTTTAATTGAAGTTTGGGATTTATATGGTTAAAATATCAGTTATCATACCTGTTTACAATTGTGAGGATTTTATTGAGGAATCAATCAGAAGCATTCTAAATCAGACATTTGACGATATTGAGATAATAGCTATTGATGACGGTTCAAAGGACAATACTTTGAGCATATTGAATGATTTAGCAAATGATGATTCACGCCTTTTAGTATATAGTCAGGAAAATCAAGGCTCAAGTGTAGCAAGAAACCGAGCTATGTCTATGGCTAAAGGGGATTATATCTACTTTTTTGATGCAGATGACTATTTGGTAGAGGATGGCCTTGAAAAGGCATACTCCAATGCAGTAAATAACGATTCAGACATTGTCCTATTCAAATACGACCAGTATATGGATGATAAATTTTTGCAGCATATAGATCTTGACATAGAAAAAGAGTTTCCAGGTGAGGATTTCAATAATTTCACTTTTAATGTTTATGATTATAAAAAACGTGCCTTTAAGGGGCCTTTTGCGCCTTGGTATAAATTTTATAAGAGAGAGTTTTTAGAAAGTCAGGATTATTTTGAGTTTCCTCCTAATCTAAATCATAATGATGTTCCATTTCATGTAAAGACAATTCTAAAGGCATCTAAAATATCATTTGTTCCTGAATATCTATATCATTACAGGACAGACAATCCAAATTCAATATCCAACACTCGTCAAAGGAAATATAAGGACATATTTTCTATAATTCAAATAGTTGAAGACTTTTTAAAGGAAAATGGTCTATTTGAAGAGTTTAAGAAGGAATTTGAATACTTCGTCATAAATAGGGTGACCTTTGAAATAAGGGATAGGCCTGAGGAATATTTCGAATTGGCAAAGGAAAAATTGGCTCCAATAGATTTGGATAATGATTTGCTTGCCAAAAAGGTCAGATTCAAGGCAGAATCAATAGTGAATTCAAGCTCTCTTGAAATATATAATTTTAAGATGGAAATATATGATTTGGAAAGGAAATTGGATAAGCTATCAAAGAAGAATAAGAAATTAGAAAAGGAAAATAAGAAACTCAAGAAAGAATTAAAGAAGGTTCAAAAGAAGAATGAGGAAATCTTAGACTCTCGTAGTTGGAGAATAACTAAACCTCTTAGGAAGTTGAATAAGTAAGTATGAGGTCTGTATTTCTTAGGAAGTTG
>CAMODR010000285.1 GCA_946611495.1 uncultured Methanobrevibacter sp.
TTTAGAACATCATTAGCTTATAATAAGCTTTTCACTTTAATTATTTTAATTTTAAAATTATTTCATCTTTGTGGGTGAGTTAGATGATAAAAAAAGTACGTTTTGAGGAAATCGCAGATATCTTTACTGGAGTGAGGGTAAAAAGATATCAAAAGGATAAAGGAAAAGGATTGGTTACTAAACAGCGCATTTTAAAGAAAACATATTCTGAAAATAGCTCTAAACTTGATTGGGAAGAAGAAGAGGTTTCAAAAATAAATGAAAAGTTCTTCTCTAGAAAGAATGATATTGTTATTTTGCTTGCAGGATCCAAGGTAAGCAAAATCGAAGAGGAAGGAATAATTATTCCTATGTATTATGCTATTGTTAGAGTTAAAGAGGGGTATGATGTTGATTTCATATTCCATTTATTAAAAAGTGATATTTTCCCAAGAGAATTGCATAAGATCGAAGAGGGAACAACTTTAAAGATTATTAAGACAACTCACCTAAAATCTATTGAATTGCCTGTTCCGGATATAGAGACTCAAAGAAACTATGGAAAATTATTCAATTTGATGGATAAGCGCATCAATTTGAATCTTGAACTAGCGGATCTTGAAAAGCAGATTGAAAAATCAATCATTAATGAAATGTTGTTGGAGGAAAAATAATTTTATTGTTTTGAAATTGAAAAACATTTATTTTTATCAGTAATTAGTGCACTGACTTATT
Organism: uncultured Methanobrevibacter sp.; assembly: GCA_946611495.1. Taxonomy (GTDB): domain Archaea; phylum Methanobacteriota; class Methanobacteria; order Methanobacteriales; family Methanobacteriaceae; genus Methanobrevibacter. The sequence continues at coordinate 715 of CAMODR010000285.1, forward strand.
TTATTATTAATTGGGGTAATGTTTATGTCTAGCAGATTAGGGCGCCAACTATGGGATGCTTATGAAGAATTAAGGTTAAATAATCGTGTTGGCTTTTTAACGGATGAGGATTTTCAAAAGTATTTTTTAGGATTGATTGCTTATAAGTATCTATCTGAAAATTTGGAATTATATCTTGATAAGGTTTTGGAAAAGGATAACTTAAGCTTTGAAGAGGCATATGGCTATGAAAGGTATAAAAGATTCATTGAAAGGGAAGCCATTTTTAATTTAGGTTATTTCTTAAGACCTAATCATCTATTTAGAAATATTGTCTCTTCAAAAAACTATGGCACTATCATTCTTGATGAATTGGGAGTTGGTTTTGCGGAAATCAGCAATTCATCTCTAGGTACAGACAGTCAGGAAGATTTTGAGAACTTATTTGAAAATGTTAATTTGCATGCTTCACAGTTAGGCAAGACTGATGAGGAAAAAAATAAGGTCATATTCACTATTCTGGAAGCATTAGATTCAATTGATTTTGAGTTAAATGAGTTTAATTCATCTTTATCATTAAAATATCCTACTAATAATTCTCCTAATGATTCAATAATTGAAGAGGATTCTAAGATAAATGCTGAAGTTCTATTAAACTCTGATAAGAATATGTTTCTTGAGGAAGATTCATTTATGGCTGAAACTAAGGATTTGCTTGTTGCTGATTCCATTGATCCTGCAGATGGCATTTTGGCTAATAATCTTTCGGAAATTGATGCATTATCTGTTGATGAAGACTCTTTTCTAAATAAAGGTGAACTTAACTATAAAAAAGAGTTAAAACGTGATTCTCCAGATGAAATGTCTTATGATTCCTATAGGATTCAAAAGCAATATTCTATTGGAGATGCCTTTGAATACCTGCTTGATAAGTTCTCTTTGAACGCTTCAAAATCTGGAGATTTCTACACTCCACATGATGTGTCTTTACTTGTTTCAAGACTTGTAAGCACTAATAAGGAGAATGTAAATGCAGTCTATGACCCTTGTTGCGGTTCAGCATCTTTGCTTTTAGAGTTAAATAAGTTAATCCCTTGTAAGCTTATCTGTGGACAGGAATTGAATGCATATTATTATAACATTGCAAGGGAAAACATGATACTTCATAATATTCATTTTAAGGACTTTGACATTAAGCAGGGAGATTCTCTTGAAAACCCTCAGCATAAGGACTATGATAAGTTTGATGCCATTGTCTCACAGATTCCTTTCAATGTTAAGTGGACTGCTAAAAAGTCATTTTTGGCAGATGACAGATTTAAGGAATATAATGCATTGGCTCCTCGTGTAAAGGCAGAATATGCATTTATTCAACATATGTTATACCATTTGAAGGATGATGGAATAATGGTTGTTATAGCGCCTCATGGTGTCTTATTTAGGTCTGCATCTGAAGCTGCCATCAGAAAGTTGATCGTCAGCCAAATGAATTATTTAGATGCTGTTATTGGTCTTCCTTCTAATATGTTCTATAGCACTAATAGTCCGGCATGTGTCTTGATATTCAAGAAAAACAGAGGATATGATGATGACATATTATTTATTGATGCTTCAGAGGATTTCAATAAGATAAAACTTAGAAATAATCTTAGAGATGAAGATATCGATAAAATTGTGGACACTTACAAAAACAGATTGGAAATAGAAAAGTATTCTCATAGGGCTTCTCAAGAAGAGATTTATGAAAATGATTTTAACTTGAATATTCCAAGATATGTTGATACCTATGAATATTCCACTATAGATCCTCAAGACATTTATAAAAGACGTGAAGAGGTTTCTTTAGAACTTAAGAAAGTTACAAAAGAAATCGAGGACCTTTGTAAGGAATTGGGTATTAAAAACCCATTAATAAA
>CAMODR010000286.1 GCA_946611495.1 uncultured Methanobrevibacter sp.
ATAAAAAGAATAATAAAAAAGTGAAAAAATGAAAGTTAAAAAAAATGAAAAAAGTAAATAAAAAAAATAAAAGAAGAATAAAAAGGAAAAATGAAAAAACTAATTATTCTTCTTGTTTTGCCTTATAATCTTTTATAGCTTCAGTTAATGCATCTGATGCTAAATTAGAACAGTGCATTTTAACTGGTGGAAGACCATCTAAAGCATCAGCAACATCATTTCTAGTAATTTCTAAAGCTTCATCAACAGTCATTCCCTTTGCAATTTCAGTTATCATGCTGCTTGTAGCAATAGCAGCACCGCAACCGAATGTTTTAAATTTTATATCTTGAATTACATCATTATCATCCACATCAATGTAAATAGTCATTAAGTCGCCACAAGTAGGATTTCCAACAGTTCCTTCACCACTTGCATTATCTATTTCACCACAGTTTCTTGGATTTGCAAAATGATCCATAACTTTATCACTGTACATCTTATCACCTAGTAAAAATTTATTTAATATTTGTTAAAATTGAAAAAATATTTTATGATTAATGGTCAACATCTGTAAACTTAGATTCATCTAATTCTAAAGATTCGTTTTTCTCATTATCCCATAAAGGAGACATTTGTCTTAGGCCTCCAACAACTTCTGCAATTGCATCTGATACAACATCAACATCTTCAAGAGTGTTTTCAGTGCCTAAGCTTAATCTTAAAGAACCATGTATTTCAGCATCTTCCAATCCAAGAGCGCTTAAAACATATGAAGCCTTTAAGTTTTTAGATGAACATGCAGAACCGGTTGCACCATTGATTCCTTTTGCATCAAGTCTTAAAATAAGACCTTCACCTTCAATTGCAGCAAATCTGAAGCTTGCATTATTAGGAAGTCTTTGGTCTCTATCTCCATTCAAATAAGCTTCTGGAACCTTTTCAAGGACTTGTTCAATAAGATTATCTCTAATTTCTTTTAAGTATTCAATATTCTCATCAAGATTTTGATATGCAAGTTCTGCAGCTTTACCAAAGCCTACAATTCCAGGAACATTTTCAGTACCTGATCTAAGATTATTCTCTTGACCTCCACCATGAATTAAAGTTTCAAGTCTTACTCCTTTTCTTATGAAGATTGCACCTACACCTTTAGGACCGTAGATCTTATGAGAGGAAATGGATAATAAGTCAATGTTTGCTTTCTTTACATCAACAGGAATTTTTCCTACAGATTGAACTGCATCTACATGGAAAGTAATTCCATTTTCCTTTGCAATTGCACCGACTTCTTCTATAGGTTGAATAGTTCCTATTTCATTATTTGCATGCATTACTGAAATTAAAATAGTATCTTCCCTTATTGCTTCCTTTAAGTCATTGACATCAATAATACCATTTTCTTGAACAGGTAAGTATGTTACTTCAAAGCCTTTTGACTCTAAATATTCACATGTTCTTAAAACTGCAGGATGTTCTATTACAGTTGTTATAATATGCTTTCCTTTATCTTCTAACTTATATGCAATTCCTTTTATTGCCATATTGTCAGATTCTGTACCTCCACTGGTAAAGGTAATCTCTTTTGTATCAGCATTAATTAATTGTGCCACATGTTCACGGGCAGTTTCAACAGCTTTCTTAGCACTTCTACCTAAAGAATAAAAGGTAGAAGGATTACCAAACTCTTCTTTCAAGTAAGGAATCATAGCGTTAAATACTTCTTCTTTTACTGGAGAAGTAGCAGAATTATCCATATAAATCATTTGATCACTCCTAATTACTATAAACTTTTTTTAAATATTTTAATTAAATCAATTCAGATAAATGTAAACTTAAATATTTTTTTAATAAAAATAATTAAATTGCGAGGTTATAACAATAGTTATAAAATGATTTGAAAAAAATATAACAAAATACATAAAATATATTTTGTTAGATTGTCTCAAAAAACTATGAATTAAAAAATATAACTATAGTTATATTATCTATATTAATATAAGTAAGTTTTAATATATAAAGTTTATCACATAGTTATAAAATTTTTGAAAAATTAAAAACGTTATGACTAAAAAAAAGAATTTTATAATTAGATAACAACTAAAAAGGGAAAAAAGAATAAAAAATAAGGAGGAAAAAAATAAAAAAAATAAAGAGGACATAAAAAGTTTGAAAGATTTGAAAAGAGCGTAAAATAGGTTGAGTAAAAAAAGAAAATGAGGAGATTATAAAAAGTAGAATAGGCTACTCATTAATCACCACCAAATTTCTCACTTACTTTTTCTAAAGCTTGATCAATATCAGCAATAATATCATCAACATCTTCAAGACCAATAGATAAACGGATAAGATCTTGTGTAACTCCTGTGCTTTCTTGTTCTTCTGGAGTTAATTGCTGATGAGTAGTGGAAGCTGGATGAATAACTAAACTTTTAGCATCACCAATATTAGCAAGCAAGGACAATAATTCAACATTATCAATAAACTCTTTTCCTGCTTCTAAGCCACCTTTAATACCAAATGCAATTAAAGCACCAAATTTGTTGCCTAAATATTTTTTAGCAGTTTCATGACTTGGATGGTTTTCAAGACCAGGATAATTGACCCAACTTACTGCTGGATGA
>CAMODR010000287.1 GCA_946611495.1 uncultured Methanobrevibacter sp.
AGTTAAAGGTTTTAATATGAAAGAGAAAATCGTCAGATTGTCAAATGATTTGAGAAAACAAGGAATGGCAGTAAGTATTAGGTCTACTCAGTCTGCAATAGATGCCTATGAGATTCTGGGCGGAGATGATTTTGACTCATTGAAGGACGCTTTCCGTTCCATTTATGTTAAGAGCAAATATGACATTCCTAAGTTTGATGAGACATTTGACACTTACTTTGTTAAGAAGGCTCCAAAATCTTTAACTGAAGAGTTAAACAGATCAAGCGCCCCTACAAGCATGAAAGGTAAGCTTTCTCAGCATGAATGGAAAATCACCAAGCAAAAGGGTTCAGGTGGTCAAAAGATTCAGATGGGAGCAGAGCAAGCTATGGAATACTTTGCTGGAACTCCTATTCTTGAAGAGAGAAATAAGGACCTTGCAAGGGATAACGATATTCTAAATAGTGATCTCTCTAAGTTAAATAAGTATGATGAGAGAGTCTTTGAGCTTTGCGTTGAATTAGGCAGAAAGATTGCCAATAAGCAGTCTAGGAGAAAGAGGCTTGCCCATTCAAATAAGATTGACATTCGCCGTACCATGAGACAGAATATGAAGTATGGTGGAGTGCCTATTGACCTTGTAGAGGTAAAGAAAAAGCCTCATAGAAAACAGCACTTGTTTTTAAATGATGTTAGCGGCTCATGTGAATGGATCAGCAGTTGGTTTTTCATGCTTATGTTTGCATGTCAGAAATCATTTAAGGACTCCCGTATGTTTGAATTTGACAATAAGACTATCGAAACCACAGAGTTTCTCAATGAGAAGTATATGGTAAATGCATTTGCTGAAATTAGGCTATTGCGTATGAGAAATATGATGGTTAGAGGAACATCTAATATGTATACTGCATTTGAATCCTTTATGAAACAGGCAGATATTAACAATAAGTCTTATATTATCATTCTTTCAGATTGCAGAGATTGGGCTGGTCCTAAAGTGGATGGAATTCCTGCAAGTGTAGAACTTGTATCCAAGATGTCTAGCATGGGTAAAAGGGTAATTATTCTAAACCCTGAAGATAAGAAGAAATGGGATGTTGTTGACAGCTGTGTTTCCCTATACAAGGGTGCAGGTGCACAGGTTTATGAAGTAAGTACTTTAAATCAATTGGCTGAGTTTGTAGCTGATATGTAGATTTTAAGTCTTTAGTTAATTATTATATTTTAGCATTTTATGCAATTATTTATTTATTTAAATTTATTATTTTTACAAAAGGATGACGATTATGGAATCTTGTACTAAATGTGGAAAGCCGAATGTGGTTATAAAAAGAAAAGCCTCAGGACAGGCTTTATGTAAGGATTGCTTTATAGAAAGTATTGAAAAGAAGGTTATTCACACAATCAAGAAAGAGAAGTTCCTTGAAAAGGGAGATAAAGTTTTAGTTGCCTTATCTGGTGGTAAGGATAGTGTTGTTCTATTGAATATACTTTATTCTTATGTTGAAAGGCATTTTATTGAATTATGTGCAGTAACCATAGATGAAGGCATTAAGGGATACCGTGAAGAGGGTGTTGAGATTGCTAAGGCTCATGCTGAAAGATTAGGAATTCCACATAAGGTTGTATCATTTAAGGAAAGCTTTGGAATAGACTTAGATGAGATAATGTCTAGAGAAGGTCATAGAGGCTCATGTACCTACTGCGGTGTATTCAGAAGATGGATCATAAACCGTGCTGCAAGAGATTTTGGAGCAACAAAGATTGCTACAGGTCATAATCTTGATGATGAGGTACAGGCTATAATGATGAATTATCTTGAGGGGAATACTGAAAACCTTGCTAAGATTGGTCCTAAGACAGAATCTGAAAGTGAAATGTTTACAGTAAAGATAAAACCTCTTAGGGAAGTTCCAGAAAAGGAAATAGGTCTTTATGCACTTGCAAAAGGATTGGATATTCACTTGGCAGGATGTCCATATGCTCAGGAATCCTTTAGAATGGAAATTTCCAATATTCTAAAGGACTTATCAAAGGATCATCCTACTATCATGTACTCTACTCTTAGAGGATTTGATAAGATTAGGCCTTATGTTAAGGAAGGATTTACTCATGATTATAAATTTGACAGATGTGAAATCTGTGGAGAGCCTTCTTCTAACAGATTATGCAGGGCATGTACATTTTTAGAAGAGTTGAGTAAATAATTCTTTAAAATAACTCTTTTTATACATTTTTTTATTATTTTATTAATTTTTATTATCTTATAATTTTTTTATCATTTTTTTAACTTTTTTTTATAATATTTTAGTTTACAAATAGAAAGTATAGAAAAAAATTAACAATTGTTATATAATTTTATATATGATGATTTACAAAGTATAATTAATAAGAATTCGGAGGATTTAAATGACTTTTAAACTTACTATTAAAGATAAGGTTGAAGAAAGAGAATTAGACGGTTCTTTAACCATTAAAGAATTATTAGATGATTTGGATTTATCTTCTGAAACAATGGTGTCAAAAAAGAATGGTGAAATTGTTGTAGAAGATGTAAATATCGAAGATGGTGATGAAATCGAATTGATTCAAATAATCTATGGAGGATAATTCT
>CAMODR010000288.1 GCA_946611495.1 uncultured Methanobrevibacter sp.
TACTATATATAAATGGATTGTCTGAGAGAGCATTTGAAAACTAATATTTCCTAAACTAGTTAAATTCTATTCTCTCTTGTATTGCAAAGGCAGCTATTTTTATAAAGATTTAATAATGATAATTTATAAAGTTAATATATAACATAATTATCTTTTAATGTAGATTAAATCATTATGTTAAACATATACAAATGGAAATGGTATATTAAGTAATAATTTAATATTATATTGTTTTAAATACATTCAGCTGTTTAAATATTTCTTTTAAATTAACTGAATTAATAATCTATTTAAACTACTGAATTTAACTACTGAATTAATAATCTAATATTAAATTATTATTGATATTAAATAATTGAAATATTAATAATAAATATCATCACTGTTTATTATATTCCTATTTAATTCATTGCTCTCTTTTTATACCATTAATAATTTTTTAAGGGATATAAATGGAATTATTAGATAAATTTGATATTACACCAAATAAGGAAGAATTGTACGAGATAGCATTTACACATTCTTCATACAGTGCCAAATACAATTTGGATTATGATTATGAAAGACTGGAATTCTTAGGGGATTCTGTTTTAAACATGCTTACTTCTGAATTTTTACAAAACAAGCATCCTAATTATAGTGAAGGTAAATTAACCAAGCTTCGAGCTAATTATGTTTGTCAAAACGCTTTGATTGTTTATTCTCATGAGTTTGGTTTGGACAAATGCATTAAGTTAAATTTGGAAGATAATGCATTAAGCGATAATGAGGTCATCTCTATTACAGCTGATGTTTTCGAATCATTTTTAGGTGCAATTTACTTAGATCAAGGTCTAGAAAAGGCTAAGGAATTCTTAACAAGGACTGTTTTTCCTTATATTGATTCCAATAAGGTATTTTTCCATGATTATAAGTCTAAAATAAAAGAATATGGAGATGCTGTAGATAAGGAAGTCTCCTATGAATTGATTGAAGAGCATGGCGCACCCCATAACAAGACTTTTGTCATGAAAATCTTAATAGATGGTGTTGACTTTGGTCATGGTGTTGGAAAAAGCAAGAAAGACGCTGAACAGGTTGCTGCATGTAAGGCAATAGAGAACTTAAGATTAAGATAGTAATAATATTTTCTATTATTAAAATAATTATTTTAATAATTTTTTTTAATAATTTTTTTAATCCATATCTATCTGAAAATTATTCTTTTTTTATTTTTATTTGTACAATGATCTAATGAGGAATTTTATGAATGGCAAAAAATCTTATTCTTGCATAGTTTTATCTGGAGGGATGAGTAGAAGAATGGGTCAAGATAAGGGATCTATGATTATTCAAGATAAACCTATGATTTTACACATACTTGAAAAGCTAAACTATAAAATAAATGATGCTGTAATCGTTTTAAATAATAGTGAAAGGATTGGCATTTATAAAAATCTTCTAAACCAATACTGCACTGGTGATATTGGGGATAATTTTGATTATGAATTAAGCTTTATTGAAGATGAAGTAAAAGAAAAAGGCCCAATATCTGGAATCATGACTGGTCTTAAGAATATAAAAACAGATTATGCTCTTATCTTGCCATGTGATTCTCCTTTTGTATCAGAAGATAATATAGAAACTATGTTTGCTATTCTTGAGGATAATATTTCATCTTCTCCAGATGCAATCATTCCTTTCCACATTAAATCCAATAAGGATAAGCATAAGTATGATGAGGAATTTAACTTTAAGAGCGCTAGGGAAATGCCATTGGAGATGAAGATACAAAATTCAGAGCCTTTGCATTCAATTTATAAAAAAAGCAATTTGGTTAATATAAAAAGTCTTCTTGAGGAAGACAATCTCTTTGTTAAGTCTTTTATTAGATCCTTAGATAATCCTAAGTTTGTTGAAGTGGATAATAAAACATTGTTCAGTGATGATTTTAAAAACCTAAATAGACAAGAGGATATTGATAATTTAGGTCTTTAATGAGTGCTATTTCTTTTCCCATCTCTTAAACATTTCATTATCTATTTTTAGGACATCAAGCACCTTTCCTACAATAAAATTGGTCATGTCGCTTATGTCTTTAGGATTATGGTAAAATGCAGGCATTGCAGGTAGGATTATGCCTCCTTCCTTGGATATTCTAAGCATGTTTTCAAGGTGCACATCTCTAAGTGGAGTTTCTCTTGGAACAAGTACTAAATCTCTCCTTTCTTTAAGTGCAACATCTGCAACTCTTGTAATTGAATTGGATGCATATCCGTTAGCAATGGCAGATACTGTTTTCATGGAACAAGGTATTATTACCACTGAGTCGAATTTGAATGATCCGCTATTTACTGAGGAGTCTATTTCATTTGATTCGAAATAATGGTCTGCTAATTCCTTGATTTCATCAAAAGACTCTTCTAATTCATAATCGATTACTATTTTTCCAGGATTGCTTATTAAAAGTCCTGTTTCTATTTTTAGTTCTTTAAGTGCTTTCAGTAATTCCACTCCGTAGACTACTCCACTTGCACCTGTAATGGCAATAAGAATCATAGTTTCATCTCTGTT
>CAMODR010000289.1 GCA_946611495.1 uncultured Methanobrevibacter sp.
GCACCTACTTCCTCTGTCTTTTCTATGTTTTCCATAATGATCCTATGTGTTACAAAAGGCCTTACAGAGTCATGTGTGATTATTATATCATCCTCAGTCAAATCGTATTCGCTTTCAATGTAGGCTATTGCATTCATTATGGTATCATTACGAAGCTCTCCTCCTTCAACAACAGTCACATTGTCTGCATTTGGAATGAATTCATTGATAAGGTCCTTGGTATGGTTTATCCAATACTTATGGCATAATACTATAACTTCATCTATTCTATGGTTAAGATAAAACTTTTCAACAGTCTGTATGAGAATAGGCTTATCCCCAAGGGTTAAAAATTGCTTTGGCTTATCCACTTCGCCCATTCTGTTTCCTACTCCACCAGCCAAAATAGCTGCAAAAATCATATGATATTCTCCTAAAATTGATTAAACTTTATATATTTGGCTAAATATAATTTATTACCCAAAAAATAAGCAAATATGCTTAAAACAATTAAAACGTATATAAAACTACATTTATTATATATTTTTATAATCTTATAAATAAGTACCTATATAAATAGAAGATTAATTTTAATAAAAAGACCCTTAAATCAATATTGATTTAATGTTAGAAAATTTCTTATTTTAAATATAAAATTCCCATTTGAAAGCAATATTTAATCCATTTAATATAAAAACTATCAAAATAATATAAAATTGATTTTATCTAATTAAATTTACTTAATATTAAAAATAAATAGATTTAAATACTTTAAATATAAAAATAAGACTACATAACAAATCTCGTGATGAAAATGAATTCCTCAAAAATTTTTAAAGACTATGGTTTAAATGGTTCAATAAAGAACTATCTAAAATTTCCATCTAATCAATTTTCAAAGATGGATATTATTCCCACTTACAAATCATATTCTAAACGAGAGGACTTTAACATCCACCAACCATATGATACATTATTCAAATTAATGATTTCATATTATCCCCAAGCATTTATTGACTTATTTGATTTGGGTTTTGAATTTAAACAATTTAAATCTAAGGAATTGATAAATGAAGTATATCAAAAGCTTTATGCAGATGAGATTGTCGAGTCAAAGAAAAATGGAATTTATCTGATTGAATTTCAAAGCTCCTCCATAACTGACGAAGACTGTATGCGATTTGGATCATATTTAAGCTTAATCCATAAGAAAACTGGAGAAGATGTTCACCTATATATAATAAGCCTAGTTGATGAAGATTATGAATTCGATTATATCGCAGGAGACCTTAGGTTTACTATACATATCAAATCGTTAACCTCCTTTGATTATAAAAAAAACTTAAATATGATTAAACCTAAAATTGAAAATAAAGAGCCTTTGAATGATAAAGAAATTCTTATTCTAATGTTATTACCATTAATGGCTAAAGAAGAGTTAAGAAAAGAAGTGCTATTGGAAACAGTTAAGCTGACCAATAAACTTGATTATCTAAGCAAGGATAAAATTTTGGAAATAAAGAACACCCAAGTCATATTAGCATATCAACTTTTTAAGGACGATGAATTAAATCGTATATTGGACGTGATTAGCATGGAAGCAGAAAACGAAGTGTATAAAATTTTAGAATATGCAAATCAATTAAAAATTGAACAAATTGAACGTGAGCATATCCAAAAGACAGAAATAGCTAGAAATGAAGCTTTAGAAAAAGGTATGAAAAAAGGAAGGAATGAAGGTCTAAAAAAAGGTATGAAAAAAGGAAGAAATGAACTAATATCAGACCTAATTAAAGCAAAAAATTACTTAAAGCAAGGCAAATCCATTGAAGAGATTTCTGCAATAATATCCATTCCAAAAGAAACATTACAACAATTGATATAAAACATTTAAATCTTTATCACAGAAAATGACTATTTTTAAAAAGATTAAATAAAACTAAAAACAAATATAATAACAGCACTATTTTTAAAAATAATCACGTGATAAAATGAATGTAAAAAACAACATTATACTTGCAATGGATTTAATGGACTTGAAAGCTGCAGAATCCGTCTGCGAATCAATCAACGAATACATAGACACAATCAAAATAGGATACCCGCTAACCCTTGCAGAAGGACTTGAGACAATTGGCTTATTTAAGGATAATTTCTCATACAAGGTAATCTGTGACTATAAAGTGGCAGACATTCCTGCAACCAATGAAAAAATAGCTAACCTAACCTTCGATGCAGGAGCAGATGCCATAATCTGCCATGGATTTGTAGGTCCAGACAGCGTTGATGCATGTAAGACCTCTGCTGAAGACCATGGAAAGGAAGTATTCCTATTAACTGAAATGTCACATCCAGGTGCAGTCAAGTTCCTTCAAAAGGATGCAGACGATATTGCAAGAATGGGAGTTGAAATGGGAATTTCCAACTATGTTGCACCATCTACAAGACTCGATAGGCTTAGCGAAATAAGAGATATTGTAGGTGAGGACTCATTCATCATATCTCCAGGTGTAGGAACTCAAGGTGGAGACCCTAAAGAGACATTAAGATACTCAAATGCCTTAATCATAGGA
>CAMODR010000290.1 GCA_946611495.1 uncultured Methanobrevibacter sp.
GGCAATTGGATTTCGGTAATCATGTCTTCTTCATTTTCAACTTCATACTTGTTTTTGATGTAGATTTCCTTAGGGGATCCTATAATGTCATACTTCTTTTCAATGGAGTATTCTGCCATGATATTGTAAGTGTCTTGAATATTTTCTACAGATCCCTTATGGATTCCAGATAAGACTTTATGTTCAATAATGGTTACAACTCTTATTTCATCAGTTTCATCAGGGTCTAATTCTGGATTGATTGGAATTCCAACATCATAAACAACAGAATCCTCTTTAGCGGTTCTTGGATTATTGTAGAAAATCGCAAATAAATCTCCAGCACTTTCAATCTCTTCAACTTCAAGCCAACCACTTAATTTTGAAATTAAAACTTCCATATCTGCTAAATAGCCTTTATAATTCATGATAGCAACTTTTTGATCTGGGATGGTTTTTTCTTGAATCTCCATTTTTACACCTTCTCTTCTTTATATTTATTATTTGAGTTTAATAGTATTAAATAATTTTTTATATTTTTTTAATTAAATAAGGTAACTTCAACCTCTTCTCCTTCTTCAACTATTTCAGTTTGTTTAGACACTTTTGTATATCCTGCTGCACTTGCAAGGGAGAAAATAGCACCAGAATCTTTAAATATTGGGTAAACAGTATCTCCTTCTACTCTAACCAGTTGATATTGCATTCTTCCAATAGGGGAATGGATTCTTCTTGCTAATTTTCCTTTGATTGTTTCATGTTCCTCTTCAGCTTTGTATCCGGCTAATTTCTTAATTGCCGGTGCTACAAATACATTAAAAATAACTATTGCAGAAACTGGATTTCCTGGAAGCCCAATTACAATCTTTCCATCAACTATTCCAAGAATTGTAGGCTTTCCAGGCTGAACTGCAATTCCATGAATATAAACTTCACCTAATTCGTCAAGGATGTGTCTGATATTGTCTCCTGCACCTGCAGAGGTTCCTCCAGAGCATAAGAGAATATCACATTCCTTTAGGGATTCTGTAATCTTCTTTTTCAAGTCATCATAATTGTCCCGAACGATTCCAAGACATTCTCCTTCAGCTCCACAGGAGTTGACTCCTGCCTTGATCATTTCGCTGTTAACATCATAGATTTTTCCAGGTCTTAATTCTTCTTGATTGGTTAAAAGTTCATTACCAGTTGAAATGATTCCAACTTTTGGCTTTCGATAGACTTCCACTTTGTCTATTCCCTGTGCAGCTATCACTCCAATTTTTGGAGGATTTAAGATGATATTTTCGTTAAGAATGACTTGTCCCTTTTTAACGTCAGATCCTTTTTGTCCAATGTCCTGTGAAGGGGTAACGCTTGTTAGAATTTCCACTTCATCATCCTCAAGGTCTGTATTTTCATGAGACTTGTAGCTGAACTCAACCATTACCACTGCATCAGCACCATTAGGAATAGGCGCTCCAGTGCTTATTTCTACACAAGTGCCAGGTTCTACAGTTTTTTCTGTAAATGAACCTGCTTCAAGAAAATCAATGATCTTAAGCTTTTTAGGATTCTCTTCACTTACGCCATAACTATCTTCAGCTTTAATTGCAAATCCATCTTTTAGGGAACGATTAAATGGTGGAAAATCGATTTCACTTTCAATTTTTTTAAATGTGATTCTATTTGCACTTTCCGCTATGTCTATAATTTCAGATTCTGCAGTATAGCATTCATCAAACTTTTCTTGAATGATGTCAATTGCTTCATCTGTTTCTATAATATTTAAGAATTCTACACCCATTTTATAACCTGTGAATTTTTTAAGTCTTATTAATAAATTATTATATATTCCTTTTTCTATTTTATTCTATATATTATTTTTATTAATTCTCTAAAAGTTTATATTTATTTTTTCTTTTTGTTTTTTGTTTTATTAGTTTTTATAATTTTTATTGAAATTTTTTAATTAATATCTAATTTTTATAATAATTTTTCTAAAAAACTTGTTAGTATTTATATTAAAAGAAATATATAATATAATAATAAATTATTAACTATGATTATTTTATCAGAGAATAATTATTACTTATGGTAATTCTCTATGATTATTTTATCAGAGAATAATTATTACTTACGTAATTTTTAAAAAATAATTGGAAGATGCTATTTTTTGCATTTTCGAAAGGTTTAAATAATTTTATTATAATAATTAATGTAATTTAAAAGATTTGGATAATGATTAGGAGGCAAATTTTGGCTAAACCACAAAATAATAATCAACAAGAATATAGAAGAGTACGTACTCCTAAAAAAGGAGAAATTCCTGGAGTCGTAGAACAAATTATGGGACATGGTAAACTTAAGGTAAGATGTGCTGATGGAAATATCAGAATGACACGTATTCCAGGTAAAATGAAAAAGAGAATCTGGATTCGTGAAGGTGATGTTGTTCTTGTAAAACCATGGGATTTCCAATCTGATGAAAAGGCAGATGTAATTTGGAGATACACAAGAACAGAGTCTAATTGGCTTGAAAGAAAAGGCTATTTAAAAATGTAAATAATTT
>CAMODR010000291.1 GCA_946611495.1 uncultured Methanobrevibacter sp.
CAAAGATTTGGCTATATTGAGATAAAAGCCTTAAAAGATAACTTATTATCAAAAGAAGGAGAAAGCATAAGGGTTCATGAATTCCATTATTATGATAGTGAGAATTGTGGAGAGGACTTTATGGCTAAAAAGGCTTCAAATGGTTTGGAGTATCTTTGTTGTCATGCATCAGATAGTTTATATGCAGGTTTTCCTCATATTTATCTTCCTGCAAACCCTGATTTTGCTAAATCTTATGTTGAGAATGCTAGAAAATGGAATGTTTAATAGATTTAATGTTTATTAATTTTACTCTAGAGAGAGGATTATTATGAAAATCGAATTAGAGCAGGTTGAACCTGCAGATATTGAAAAAAGAAGCTTTGAAATTATAGAATCTGAATTACCTCATGAAATTGATCCAAAATTAGCCCCTATCATTAAAAGGGCAGTCCATACTGCAGCTGATTTTGATTATGTTGATAACTTATGCTTTTCAGAGGATGTTGTTGATAAGGCATTGGAAGCTATTAGGAATGGAGCATCCATAGTTACAGACACTCAAATGGCTAAGTCTGGAATCAATAAGGCAGAGCTTAAAAAGCACGGCGGTGAAGTTTACTGCTTTATGAGTGATGATGATGTTAGAGAAATGGCTAAAAAGAATCATTCTACACGTGCTAGAGCATCTATGGATAAGGCAGCCCAATTGGATAAGCCATTGATTTTTGCAATTGGAAATGCACCAACTGCATTAATCCGCTTATATGAACTTATTCAAGAAGGAAAGATTAAGCCAAAACTTGTCATTGGAGTTCCTGTAGGTTTTGTTAATGTAGTTCAATCAAAAGAGCTTATTATGGAATGTGATGTTCCTTATATTGTTGCTCGTGGACGTAAAGGGGGCAGTAATGTAGCTGCAGCTATTTCCAATGCATTAATTTATATGTTAAGAGATTAATTTTTATTATTAATTTTTATTTTTTTTCATTTTTTTCATTTCTTATTTTTTTATTTCTCTTTTTTGATAATCTTTTATTGTTCGTTTTTTATTTTTAAATTATTTTTATTATTATTTTTCATATTCCTTAGTTTTTTTTATACAAATTATGACTTATTAAATAGTTTTAAATAGTTCTTTTAATATAATATAATTAATTTATTAAATTTTTCTTTAAAAAAATTATAATTTACTTGATAAAATATTGTATTAATAAAAATTTTAAAGAAAAAATTTATGTTTTAAATTATAATTAAGGAATGATATAATGGTTGAAAAGATTATTTTAGTAGTAAGTTTTGGAACTTCATATAATAATAACAGGTCTCTCACTATTGGGGCTATTGAAGAGGACATTAGAGAAAGCTTTCCAGATTATGATGTAAGAAGAGCTTTCACAAGTCAAATGGTTATAAATATCTTAAAGAAACGTGATGACTTGCATATCAATAATGTAAAAGAGGCTTTGGAAAGGGCTGTAAATGATGGTGTTAAAACAGTTATTATCCAACCTACTCACGTAATGGACGGTACTGAATACCACTTTAAGATTAAGGATGAAGTTGAAAACTTTAAGGACAAGTTTGAAAATCTCATTATCGCAAATCCTTTATTGATTGAAGATGAAGACTTTGAAGACTTGGTTGCAAATATAACCAATAATGACTGTGATGATGAGACTGCAGTTGTTTTCATGGGTCATGGAAGCCCTGCAGAGTCTAATATTGTTTATCCTAAATTACAGTCCTTGCTGAATGAAAAGGGATTCGATAATTATTACATAGGTACTGTAGAAGCTAAGCCAGACTATGGTGATGTTTTAGCTATGATAAAGGAAAAAGATTATAAAAAAGTCTTTTTAAGACCTTTAATGGTTGTGGCTGGAGATCATGCTCAAAATGATATGGCTGGTGATGAAGAGGATTCATGGAAATCCATGTTTGCATCTGAAGGCTATGATGTTGATTGTCTTGTAGAAGGTTTGGCACAAACCAAAGAGATTAGAGACATTTACATTAAGCATGTTCAAAAGGCTATTGATGATTTAGGATTCTAATAAACAGTCCTATTTTATTTTTTTATTTATATTTTTATTTTTATTTTTTATTTTTTTCATATTTCACAATTGGGGTGCTTTAATGGAAAAACAAAGCTATTACTTTTTATTAGCCATAATTGTATTTATTATTTGCATTGGAGTATTTTGGATGCAATATACTCATGACACTCCTACATATATGATAGTCAATGGAAGTGAAGTTGCAGAAGGCGAAAGCTTTTCAGGCATGCTGATGGACGCTTATGGTCAGGGAGTTCCTAACAGGACAATAACTTTTCATAAGCCAGGATCTCAGATGGGAACTATTGTAGACACTCAAACAGATGAAACTGGTGAATTTACAATAGATAATGCAGAATATCTCTCAGGCAATTCTGATGAAAATTATTATGGCAATTTTACTTTTGCTGGTGATGAAAGGTATCATGGATGTATCTATGAGGGAAATGTTACTGTAATTCCAAAATAAGTCATTTATTGTATTAA